>CAZWED010000190.1:0-6740 GCA_964632645.1 uncultured Ferrimonas sp.
CCGTGGTGAAACTCAGGCTCTGGTTGCTGCCACCCTGGGTACCGAGCGTGACGGTCAAATCATCGACGAGCTGATCGGTGAGCGTACCGACCGCTTTATGCTGCACTACAACTTCCCTCCGTTCTGTGTGGGTGAAACCGGCTTTATCGGTTCTCCGAAGCGTCGTGAAATCGGCCACGGTAAACTGGCTAAGCGTGGTGTTCAGGCGGTAATGCCGACGGCGGAAGAGTTCCCCTACACCGTGCGCGTTGTGTCCGAAATCACCGAGTCCAACGGTTCCTCCTCCATGGCTTCCGTTTGTGGTACCTCTCTGGCCCTGATGGACGCCGGTGTGCCGATCAAGGCCTCCGTTGCCGGTATCGCCATGGGTCTGGTGAAAGAGGGTGACAACTTCGTGGTTCTGTCCGACATCCTGGGTGACGAAGACCACCTGGGCGACATGGACTTCAAAGTGGCCGGTACCCGTAACGGTGTGACCGCGCTGCAGATGGACATCAAGATCGAAGGCATCACTCAGGAGATCATGCAGATCGCCCTGAAGCAGGCCTACGAGGCGCGTGTTCACATCCTGGGTGTGATGGACGAAGCCCTGCCGGCACCGCGTGCCGAGCTGTCCATGCACGCTCCGCGCATCACCACCATCAAGATCCACCCGGACAAGATCCGTGAAGTGATCGGTAAAGGCGGCGCCACCATCCGTGCCCTGACCGAAGAGACCGGCACCACCATCGAGATCGAAGACGACGGTACCGTGAAGGTGGCTTCCACCGACGGTGCCGCCGCTGCCGAAGCGATCCGCCGCATCGAAGAGATCACCTCCGACGTGGAAGAGGGCCGCATCTACAAAGGTAAAGTGGTTCGCATCGTGGACTTCGGTGCCTTCGTTAACATCCTGCCGGGCAAAGACGGTCTGGTGCACATCTCCCAGATCTGTGAAGAGCGCGTCAACAACGTCTCCGATCACCTGGAGCTGGGTCAGGAAGTGGACGTGAAAGTGATTGAAGTGGACCGTCAGGGCCGTATCCGTCTGTCCATGAAGGAAGCCGCAGCCAAACCGGCCGCCGAGTAATCCTGAACGACACCAAAAAAAGGGAGCCTAAGGCTCCCTTTTTCTTCGCGCTTCTGGGTTAGACTGGAAGGCAATGTGGTCCAGGTAAGGAACCTAACACTATGATTCAAAAACGATGGATACCGCTGGTGGCCGCCGTGAGCCTGGTGCTGGGCGGTTGTGCCAATACCGGCAGTGGCGTCACAGGCGGGTCCCCGGTGCTGCCGCTGGTGACGCCGCAACAGCCGGACCAGCAGTTGGAGATCGCCCTGGCGAAGCTCAGCGAGCTGCTGCAGGTGCCCGACCTGACCGATGAGCAACGTGCGCGTTTTCTCTACGACCGCGCCATCCGCTACGACAGCGTGGGTCTGCGCACACTGGCCCGCATCGACTTCAGCCGCGCCCTGCAGCTGCAGCCCGACATCCCGGACATCTACAACTTCATGGGGATCTACTACACCCAGTCCCAGGAGTTTGACCAGGCCTACGAGGCGTTTGATGCCGTGCTGGAGCTGGACCCCGCCTACAGCTACGCCTACCTGAACCGGGGCATCGCCCTGTACTATGGTGGCCGTCCCTCGCTGGCGGTGTCCGATCTGGAGACCTTCTATCTGGATAACCAGCAGGACCCCTACCGGGTGATCTGGCTCTATCTGGCCGAGCTGAAGACCGATCCGGAAGGCGCTCTGGCCCGTCTGCGCTACAACCGGACCCAGCTGGACGACAGTGAGTGGGCCACCGGCCTGGTGGACCTCTACCTGAACCGCATCGAGCCCAATGCCCTGCTGGCCAGCAGCCGGGAGGGGGTCGACAGTCAGCGGGCCTTTGCCGAGCGCCTGTGCGAAGCCTACTTCTATCTGGGTAAGAAGGCGCGCGAGGAGGGCCGTCCGCAGGAGGCGATCAACCTCTATAAGCTGGCGCTGGCCACCAACATCTACGAGTTTGTGGAACACCGCTACGCGCTGGTCGAGATGCGGGAGATCGCGGAAGAGGCGATGCAGTCGGCAGAGCCGCAAGCGGAGTAAACCCGCTGCCCCGACTTTACGCCACCCAATTCGGGTGGCGTTGTTGTTTCCGGATGGGCGAAAAGTCACTCAGTTTACTATGTTTATGGGTCATCACCGGGTGCACTTTGGAGGCGCCATGACCCCCTCTCCCGATAACCGACAGATAGAGCGTCAGGTGATCGAAGCGCTCATCAAATTTGGCCTGATCCTGCTGTTGCTGGTCTGGTGCTTTCAGATCATCCGTCCCTTCTTTATGCCCGTGTTGTGGGGGGCGATACTGGCCGTGGCCCTGTATCCCCTGCACCGGCGTCTGGCTGCCCGGCTCGGAGACAAGCCCAAGTGGTCCGCCACCCTGATCACCCTGATCGCCCTCTCGGTGCTGCTGCTGCCCACGTTTTTTGTCGCCGGTGCCATGATCAGCGGCGCCACCGACGTCGCCCAGCAGTTGGAGGCGGAACAGTTTACCGTGCCGCCGCCCACGACCCAGGTGCGGGAGTGGCCGGTGATTGGCGAGAAGGCGTTTGAGGCCTGGCAGCAGGCATCGCAGAACCTCGAACGCTTTCTCAGTGCCCACGCGGAATCCCTCAAGCAGCACCTGGCCTCGGTACTGAAAACCTTTGGCGGTGTGCTCTCCACGGTGGCGCTGTTCACCTTTTCCATCGTGATCAGCGGGGTCTTTCTGGCCACCGGACCGGCCTGCGGCAAGGGGATACAGCTGATGGCCGACCGGGTTACCGGCCACCGTCACTCGCCATTGCCCGATATGGCCGCCAAAACCGTTCGCAGTGTGGCCCTGGGTGTCCTTGGGGTTGCCTTTATCCAGGCGATGGCCGCGGGCCTGGGGATGGCGCTGATGGGGGTGCCCTTTACCGGGCTATGGACCCTGGTGATCCTGATCCTCGCCATCGCCCAGCTGCCGCCCATCCTGGTGCTGGGGCCGGTGATCGCCTACGTCTTTTCCGTTTCCTCCGGTACGCCGGCGATCCTCTTTACGGTCTGGTCGATTTTGGTCAGTGCCAGCGACGGCCTGTTGAAGCCGCTGCTGCTGGGCAAGGGATTGAATGTGCCGACGCTGGTGATCCTGCTTGGCGCCATTGGCGGCATGATGCTGTCGGGCATCATCGGACTGTTTGTGGGGGCCGTAGTGCTAGCGCTGGGCTACACCTTACTGGAAGCGTGGTTGACCGGAGAGGTGGTGGAGAGTCATGATGCTGAAAAATCGAGCGAATCGAGGCCATCATGACGGAACATAACGGCACTGAGCGGGCGCCAGAGGGTGCCCCGGCACAGCAAGACACGGACGCGTCCCCGGACAAACTGGTGCGCAACACCTCCCTGAGCCTGTTGCTGCTTTGTGCCCTGATTTTTGCCTGGTACCTGGGCGCGGAACGCTACACCCCCAGCACCGACAATGCGCGCGTCAGGGCCTACGTGTTGCCGCTGGCCAGCCAGGTGGCCGGTCGCATCGACGAAGTGCGGGTGGTCAACAACCAGGTGGTGGAGCAGGGCGAGGTGCTGTTGCGGATTGAGCAGGAGCGCTACCAGCTTGCCGTTCGCAAGGCGGAGGCGGATCTGGCCCTGGCCGGCCAGGAAGTGGGGGCCGGCACCGCCAACGTGGCGTCCGCCCAGGCCCGCCTGATTGAGGCGGTCACCAACCTGAACAACATCAAGGCCGATACCGCCCGGATCCTGGCGGTGGCGGAGCAGGGCTACGTCTCCCAGACTGACGTCGACCGGGCCCGGGCGCAGCTGAGTAATGCGCAAGCCGGAGTGGATAAGGCGCAGGCGGATCTGGAAGTGGCCAAGCAGCAGGCCGGCATCGACGATGAGCGCAACCCCAAGGTGCAACGTGCCCTGACGGCGCTGGGGCAAGCCCGGCTTGACCTTGAGAATACCGAGATCCGGGCCCCCCGGCTCGGGCTGGTCTCCAACCTCCGTTACGACGTGGGCTACTACGCCAATCCCGGTCAGCCTCTGATGACGTTTATCTCCACCCGGGATGTCTGGGTGGAAGCCTACCTGCGGGAAAATAACCTCGAACACATCGCCACCGGCAACGAGGTGGAGATGGTGCTGGATGCCGCACCGGGAAGGGTGATCAAGGGGCAGGTGGTGTCCGTCAGCTACGGTGTGCAGTTTGAATCCGGCAGCGTCGGCACCCTGCAGGACCCGGTGACCACCACCGGCTGGCTGCGGGATCCCGAGCGCTTCCCGGTGTTGATCCGCTTCACCGATGAGGACAGTCGGGGATTCCGCCGCGAGGGTGGGCAGGCAGACGTCATCGTGTATACCGACGCCTCCGGCTTCCTTTACTGGGTGGGCAAGGCCTGGATCCGTCTGCTGAGCCTGATCAGCTATGTCTACTGAATCGGTTGCGCTGCCGGAGCGGGCAGGGTATAGGCGTCAGCGCGCGGTATTTCGCTTCGGCAATGGTGTGGCGACGGCGATGATGCTGGCGGCCAGTTTTGAATGGCGGCTGGCGATGTTTACGCCGATTTTCGTCGCCATGCTGCTGGGTCCGCCGGGGGTGCGCTTGCCCAAAGGGGCCTACACCAAGCTGCTGATCGGCATCGCCATGACCGTGATGGTGGGCATTGGCCTGGTGGTGGTACTGCCCTACGCGCTGGTGTTTGTGCCGCTGCAGACCCTGCTGCTGTTTCTCACCTTTTATCGGGCGGCGCGGGGGCTGAACCCGCTGATCGTGGTGATGCTGCTGATGGCCATCCTGATGTTTCCCTCACTGGGGCTGATGGATCGCAACCTGGCCGTTGGCTTTGCCCTGGGCTTTCTCGGTTCCCTGACCATTGCGCTGCTGCTCTGTTCCCTGTTTTACGCCTGGATCCCCTCCGGCCCGGCGCCCGAAAAAGTGGTCCCCACACTGCCGTCCGAATCCGAAGCCTACCGCAGTGCCTGGCTCAGCACCCTGCTGGTGTTGCCGTTGCTGCTCTTCCTGTACACCACCGACCGCTCCGGGGACCTGCTGGTGTTGATCCTGGTGGCCATTCTCAGCCAGAACCCCGGCCTGGCGGCGGGCAGCAAAGCGGGGATGGGGATGATCGTCGCCAATCTGGTGGGGGGCATTGCGGCACTGGTGTTCTATAACCTGCTGGTGGCAGCGCCAATCTGGATCTTCTTCGCGCTGCTGATGTGGCTGACGGCCCTGCTGTTCGGCCAGGCGATCTTCAACTCGCCCAAAGGCCCGCTGTTTGCGACCGGTTTTACCACCCTGTTGATCCTGATCGGCTCCACCACCTTCTCCGGCGGGGGGGATGCCAGCGCCAAGCTGGTGGTGAGGATTGGCCAGATGCTGATGGCCACCGGATACCTCGCGCTGGGGGCCTGGGTGATGGGCCGGCTGGGGTGGATCCCGCGCTCGTCAGACTAGGTCCCTTTTTCTACACTCTCCGTGGCGCTATAATGCGCGGTCTTTGCGCCATCAGGCCCTTCAACCAGTATTAAGTGATCCAATGAGTCAACACGCCCAGGAAGTGGCGAAGCGCCGGACCTTCGCCATCATCTCTCACCCGGACGCCGGTAAGACCACCATCACCGAGAAGGTGCTGCTGTTCGGACAAGCGCTGCAGAAAGCCGGTACCGTAAAGGGCCGTGGTTCAGGCCAGCACGCCAAATCCGACTGGATGGAGATGGAGAAGGAGCGGGGCATCTCTGTGACCACCTCGGTGATGCAGTTCCCCTACCACGAGGCCCTGGTGAACCTGTTGGACACCCCCGGGCACGAAGACTTCTCCGAAGACACCTACCGCACCCTGACGGCGGTGGACTCCTGCCTGATGGTGATCGACGCCGCCAAGGGTGTGGAAGACCGTACTCGCAAGCTGATGGAAGTGACCCGCCTGCGCGATACCCCGATCCTCACCTTTATGAACAAGCTGGACCGGGACATCCGTGACCCGATGGAGCTGCTGGATGAGGTGGAGAACGAGCTCAACATCATGTGCGCGCCCATTACCTGGCCCATCGGCTGCGGTAAAGAGTTCAAGGGCGTTTACCACCTGCACCGTGATGAGACCATCCTGTACCAGACCGGCCAGGGCCACACCATTCAGGAAGTGCGGATCATCAAGGGGCTGGACAACCCGGAGCTGGACCAGGTCGTCAGTGACGAACTGGCCGCACAACTGCGCGACGAGCTGGAGCTGGTGCGCGGTGCCTCCAACGAATTTGACCTGGAACTGTTCCTGTCCGGCGAACTGACTCCGGTGTTCTTCGGTACCGCCTTGGGTAACTTCGGTGTGGATCACATGCTGGATGGCCTGACCGAGTGGGCGCCGGCACCGCAGCCGCGTCAAACCGATGAGCGCCAGGTGGAAGCCAACGAGGAGAAGTTCTCCGGCTTTGTCTTTAAGATCCAGGCCAACATGGATCCGAAGCACCGCGACCGCATCGCCTTTATGCGCATCTGTTCCGGCAAATACACCAAGGGCATGAAGATGCACCACGTGCGCCTGGGCAAGGACGTCAGCATCTCCGATGCGGTGACCTTTATGGCGGGTGACCGCTCCCATGCGGAGGAAGCCTACCCGGGTGACATCATCGGCCTGCATAACCACGGCACCATCCAGATTGGCGACACCTTCTCCCAGGGCGAGAAGTTCAAGTTCACCGGGATCCCGAACTTTGCGCCGGAGATGTTCCGTCGCATCCGTCTGAAGGATCCGCTGAAG
>CAZWED010000191.1:0-6737 GCA_964632645.1 uncultured Ferrimonas sp.
CGGATCGATCGCGTCGGAGTTCACACCAATGGCGGTGCTGCCCCACACGTAAGGAATGGAGTAGCGGTTTCCGGGGTCGTACGCCTTGTCCAGTACGGCCGGGTCGAGGTGCTTCAGATTGGTCAGTTTGCTGTGATCAATCTCGTGCAGCAGGCCCTCTTTGGCCATTTTGGAGATGAAGTACGCGGACGGGACGATCACGTCGTAACCGGCGCCCTTCTGCAGCTTCAGTTTGGAGTACATCACTTCGTTGCTGTCGAAGGTGGCGTATTCCACCTGGATGCCAGTTTCCTCAGTGAACTGTTCCAGAACGCCTTCCGGTACGTACTCGGTCCAGTTATAAACCACGACCTTCTCTTGTGCCTGGGCCATACCGGTCAGGGCAAGCAGGCCGGCAGCGCACAACAGCTTAGCGGCTTTCATTATATTTTCTCCTCGTCAACAGCGAGATAAGCAACGTCATGATGAGCGAAATGCCCAACAGTAGGGTGGCGATGGCGTTCACCTCCGGAGAGACCCCGACCTTCACCATGGAAAATACCCGGATCGGCAGCACTTCATAGCTGGGACCCGTCACGAAGGAGCTGATGATCACGTCATCCAAGGATAGCGTGAAGCTCAGCAGCCAACTGCCGGCGATGGCCGAGCTGGCCATCGGCATGATGATCCGGGTAAACACCTGGCTTTCGCTGGCGCCCAGATCCCGGGCGGCGTCCACCAGGTTCTTGTCAAACCCTTTGAGCGCCGCGTAAACGGTGATCACCACGAAGGGCAGACAGAACGTGATGTGGGAAAGCAACAGGCTCCAGAAGCCCAGTTGGATCCCCATGGCCATAAAGATCACCAGGAAGGTGATGGCCAGGACGATGTCCGGGGACATCATCACGACAAACAGCATGCCACTGGCGGCCGGCTTGAGGCGGAAATGGTAACGGTGGATGGCGTGCGCCATCAGAGTGCCGATCACCGTGGCCGCCGTGGCGGCCAGAACCGCCACCGTCAGCGAGTGGGTAAACGCCTGCATCAGGGCGTCATTGCTGAACAGCTTTTCGTACCAGCGCAGGCTGAAGCCGTTCCACTTGTGGCCGTATTTGGACTTGTTGAAGGAGTTCACCACCAGCACCGCCATCGGCAGGTACAGGTAGAAGAACACCAGGCCGATCAGCAGCCACCTAGAGATCCGGGTCATCGAGACCTCCCTGGCGTTGAATCAGTCGGTTGGCGTAGTAGTACGCGCCGAGCATCACACCCATCATCAGGATCAGGGCGATGCTGATGGTGGCCCCGAACGGCCAGTCACGCAGCACCAGGAACTGGTTCTTGATGACGTTACCCAGCAACAGGTTGGTGGCGCCGCCGAGCAGGTCGGCCACGTAGAACATCCCCATGGCGGGGAGGAACACCAGCAGTGAGCCGGCCACGATGCCGGGGGTGGTCATCGGCAGGATGATGTGCCAGAAGCGGCGCACCGGGCCCGCGCCCAGGTCCCGACCCGCCTCCAGCAGGCTCTGGTCGAGGTTCTCGAAGCTGGAGATCAGCGGCAGGATCATAAAGGGCAGCAGGATGTAGACCAGGCCCAGAATCACCGCCAACTGGGTGTACAGCAGGGGCAGCGGGCTGTCGATCAGGCCGATGAACTCGAGGAAACTGTTCACCAACCCCTTGTTGCCCAAGATGATTTTGAAGGCGTAGGTCCGGATCAGGCTGTTGGTCCAGAACGGCACAATCATCAGGAACAGCACCAGCATGCGCTGGGTGCGGGGCAGCTTGGCCACGATGTAGCCAAAGGGGTAGCCGATCAGCAGACACACGACGGTGGCGTAGAAGGACAGCACCAGGCTGTCCCACAGAACCCCGAGGTAGAGCGGGTTCCACAGCTTGCGAAGGTTGTCCAGGGTCACCGGGAACACCGCCAGGTGCTCTGGGTTGGGCGTCAGGAAACTGGTGGCCAGCACCAACAGGTGGGGCGCCAGCACGAACACCGCCAGCCAGGACAGCGTCAGGGCGATCACCAGTGGGCGAAAACGAACAAAATGGCTCATCAGAGCTGGGACTCCGATTTGATGACGTGTTCCCATCCGTGCACCCAGTCTACCCAGACCTTCTGGCCGAGGCGGTAGTCAAAGTCCGGATCGTCCTCGTCAAAGAATTCACTGGCGTGCAGGCGCATGCCGTTGTTGAGCTCGATGATGGAGTCGAGGGTCTTGCCCTTGTAGTTGCGCTCGCGAACGTGACCGATGAAGCCCGGTTTATCGGGGGCGTCTTCGATGTATTCGATGCGCAGATCTTCCGGGCGCAGCAGGATCTTGATGTGGTCACCCACGGAGAACACTTTGTCGGTGCGGATCTCGCGGTGGTGGTCGGCCATCTTGGCGATGTAGCGCAGATCATCCAGTTGCTCGGTAATCACGCCATCAATGGCGTTGATCTCACCAATGAAGGAGGCCACGAACACGTTCTGCGGGGACTCGTAGATCTCGCGCGGGGTGCCCACCTGCTGTGCCACGCCGCCGTCCATCACCAGGATGCGGTCGGACATCGAGAGGGCTTCCTCCTGGTCGTGGGTCACGTAGACGAAGGTGATCCCCAGCTGACGCTGCAGCATCTTGAGCTCGACCTGCATCTGCTGACGCAGCTTGGCGTCCAGGGCGGAGAGGGATTCATCCAGCAGCAGCACCTTGGGACGATTGACCACGGCGCGGGCGATGGCCACACGCTGTCGCTGGCCACCGGAAAGCTGGTGCGGTTTGCGGTCGGCGTAGTCCGCCAGGCGAACCATCGCCAGGGCAGCCCGCACACGGCTGTCGATCTCCGCTTTGTCGGTCTTGGCCATATTGAGGCCGAAGGCGACGTTGTCGAACACCGTCATGTGCGGGAACAGCGCGTAGCTCTGGAATACCGTGTTGACCGGGCGACGCTCGGGGGCCACCTGGGCGATGTCGGTGCCATCCAGCTCGATGCGACCTTCGTCCGGCAGCTCAAAGCCGGCGATCAGGCGCAGTACCGTGGTTTTTCCGCAACCAGACGGGCCGAGGATGGTGAAGAACTCGCCGTTGGCGATCTCCAGCTGAAAATCGTTCAGCACGGTCTGGTTACCAAACCGCTTAACGATACCGGAGAGGGAAAGAATGGGTTTGTTGGACACGGGCGTATCTTACAAGAAAAGGACCAACCCTAGATTTTAATGCCTTAGACCCAATTCGCAATGACGGATCCGGACCGATTTTATGATGGCTGGCCAATTCTCCGCCAAAGATTTCCGTAACTTGACCTTGATGTTAAGGCGATGAAACGGGTGCGGGGCATTTTGCACCGGGGCCGGCGGGGGCGGTAAGCGGTCACTCCCGGTTAGTACCCCGGCCCGGTGGCAGGGGGCGGACTCCGATGCTGTCCAGCCAGTGCCGGATGCGGCGGGCAAAGGTCAGCGCGTGGGGGCCGTCGCCATGAAGACAAAGGGTATCGATAGTCAGCCGGATGGGTGGGCCTTCAAGGCTTTGGATGGCGTCGCCGCGCAACAGGGTGCGTGCCTGTTGCAGCGCTTCGCGATCACTCTCCAGCAGCGCACGGGGATGGGAGCGGGGCACCAGCAGACCATCGGCCTGGTAACGGCGGTCGGCAAACCCCTCCCGCGCAACACTCAATCCGGCTTCCAGACCCGCCGCGATCAGAGCGCCGCCCGCCGCCCCCACCAGCACCAGTGACGGATTAAACGCCCGCACCGCGGCGGCAATCTGCGCCGCCAGTGCCGGGTCGGCGGACGCCTGATTATAGAGCGCGCCGTGGGGTTTGACGTGGTGCAACTGCCCGCCGGATGCCCGGACGATGGCATCCAGCCGCGCAATCTGGGACAGCAGCAGGTCTTCGAGGGCATCCGGCGCCAGCTGCATGGGGCGGCGGCCGAAGTGCTCCGGGTCGGCGTACCCCGGGTGGGCGCCGATGGCCACCCGGTGGGCCAGGGCCAGGTCGACGGTGCGGCGCATGGTGTCGTTGTCGCCGGCATGGGCGCCACAGGCGATGTTGGCGGAGCTGATCAGCGGCATTAACGCCGCATCCTGGTTGGCGGGGCCGGTCAGCTCCCCCAGGTCACAGTTCAGGTCGCAGTTCAGGAGACGGCTCAGATCAGGGCGCATGGTACGGGCTCCTGCCAGCGGTGGGCGAAGGCGATGGCCAGCCGGTTCAACGCCGTCTGGCGGTGCGCTTTTTCTGTCCGTGCTGAGGCCAGATCGATCTCAACAAACCGCAGGGGGTCACCGGGTCGGGCCTGGGCCAGCTTGGGCAGGTCCACCGAGGCGATCACCGCCAAGCGGGGATAACCGCCGGTGGGCTGGCTGTCCGCCATCAGTACGATGGGCAGGCCGTCCGGCGGCACCTGCAGGGTACCGGGCACCACGCCGTCGGTAAGCGGCTCTTGCCGGTCCACGGCGGTCAGGGCCGGCCCCACCAGACGGCAGCCCATGCGGTCGGAGTCGGCGCTCAGCCGGTAGACCCGTTCACACAGGGCGGAGAGGCCGCCCTCAAAGGCGTCAGCTTCCGGCCCGGCGATCACCTTAATGGGGGCGGGGGCGGTACGGGAGCGGTTGTTGCGGGGCACCCGGGCGGCAATGCCTCTGGGCACCGGCCCCCGATAGTGGGCGTAGGGCAGGGCATCCTGACGCTGCAGCCGACGCCCCTCCATTCCGCCCAGCCGGGCGCAGATCAGGGTGGAGACGCTGTCGAGCTGCGGCGTCACCTGCCAGCCCCCCTTGATGGCCAGATAACCGCGACAACCGGACTGCAACGGGCCGATGGCGAGGCGGGCTCGGGGCGGGATCACGACAGGCTGGTGCATCGGCACCGGCAAGCCATTCAGGCGGGCGTTGACGATGCCACCGGTCAGTGCCACCACCGTGGGAAATTCGAACTGCAGTGTCGGCCCCACCAGGGTGTATTCCAGCACCGCGGTATTGGCGTCCTGGGCCAGCAGCAGGTTGGCGATGGCGGCGGCCAGCGGGTCCATCGCACCGGCGGTGGGAAAGCCGAGGTGGCGATAGCCGGTGCGGCCGAGATCCTGCACCGTGGTGAGGACACCGCTGCTCAGGATGGTGGCGCTCATGATGCCCCTCCGCTGAGCTGGCGGAACCGGCCCAGGCTGATGGGGACGAAGCGCAGAGTGTCTCCCGGTTGCAGGCGGGTGGGGGGGCGCCGCGCAAAGTCCACCAGGGGCAGGGGGCAACGTCCAATCACTTGCCACCCCCCGGGGCTGGCGTTGGGGTAGATCCCGGTTTGCCCTCCGGCGATGCCCACGGAGCCGGCCGCCACCTGGAGCCGCGGGGTGCCGTGGCGGGGCGTGGCGAGGGCGGGATCCAGCCCGGTCAGAAAGGGAAAACCGGGGGCAAAACCGAGGAAACAGACCTGATACAGCGGGGCGCTGTGACGGTGAATCACCTCTTCGGGATCCAGGCCGGTGTGACGGGCAACGGCGGCCAGGTCCGGCGCCAGGCTGGGGTGGTAGCAGACCGGCAGTTCCACCAGTGCGGGAGGGGCCCGGTCGGGTTGTTTGGCTTTTTCTTCCAGGGCGTTGAGGGCCAGGCTGAGGAGGGCGAACACCCGGCTTTCCGGGGCCATTACCTGGCTGGCGAGATGGAGGGTCAGACTGCGGTAGGCGGGCACCGCATCCAGGCACTCCGGCAAGGCTCGCAGGCATTCGCCCAGGAACACCCAGTCCACATCGTCGGGCGGCGATGCGGTCAACAGCAGGGCACTGTCGCCCAGCGGGCGCAGTTGAAATCGGGGCGAGTCCTTGGCCACCATCCTCTCCTGAAGAATGAACACCTTAGCTCACTCTAACCCATGTGGGGCCAACAGGCGATGTGAGGGGCCACTCACAAACGTCAGCGATTGCAGTCGGCAGTGGCGGGCGGGGCACTTTGTGGTAGAATCGCGCGCCACATGGCGTCCGGCACGCCAGCGTCCCGCTTTGAGGGGGATGTTAAGGGCCGGTCTCTACTGGCCCACCGCAGGATGCGTGCCCGTAAACCGGGTGGTGGCGCTACAATAGCAGGGAAGTTGTAACCCAAGCTGAAGTGATCCCAGCGATGAAATTCCCCGGGATCCGCTCACCAATGAGCTGAACCCGGTCCTTCAACCACTTCACACCCACATCACGGGCATTGATCAGACCCTGGTGGACATTGAAGCCCACGTGGACGAGGAATTCATCGCCCGTCATAACCTGAAAAAAGGCAACTCGATGCTGATCGATGATGCCGCGGCGCACGTGCTCTATGAGGAGTTGCAGCGCGAGAATCTGATCACCGAAGAGTTTGCCGGTGGCACCATTGGCAACACCCTGCACAACTACTCCACCCTGGCGGACTCCCGCTCGGTGATGTTCGGCGTCATGAGCCGCAACATCCAGATTGGCTCCTACGCCTACCGTTACCTGTGCAATACCTCCTCCCGGGTTGACCTCAACCAGTTGCAGCCGGTGGACGGCCCCATCGGGCGCTGCTTTACCCTGGTGACCGAGTGCGGTGAGCGCACCTTTGCCATCTCCAAAGGGTGCATGGACAAACTGACGCCGGAATTCATCGACGAGAAACTGGTGAAGAGCGGATCTGCGCTGGTGCTGACCGCCTACCTGATGCGCGCCGGTGGTGACCCCATTACGGATGCGGCGATGACGGCGATCCGTTATGCCCATGAAGCGGGCGTGCCGGTGGTCCTGACCCTGGGCACCCGTTTCCTGATTGAGCAGG
>CAZWED010000192.1:0-6733 GCA_964632645.1 uncultured Ferrimonas sp.
GCCTGGGCCCAACCGGGTTACCAGTGCGAGCACAACCTCAACTACTGGCGCTTCGGTGATTACCTTGGCATCGGCTGTGGCGCCCACGGCAAGATCACCCGGCCCGACGGCAGCATTGTCCGCACCGTAAAGGTCCGGCATCCCAAGGGGTACCTGGAACCGGGCCGGGATCCGATGGCGCAGCAGTTTGAGGTGGAGAAGGAGGATCAGGCGCTGGAGTACTACATGAACCGGCTGCGCCTGATGGAGCCGATGCCACTGAGCGAACTGTCGGAACGCACCCAGCTGACCCCCGAGGACGTGGCCGCGCCGCTGGCCTGGGCCAGCCAACGCCAGTTGATCCGCCGGGATGACAACGAGATGCAACTGACCGAACAGGGACATCGCTTCCTGAACGAGCTTTTGGCGCAGTTCCTGCCGGATTAACCAAAACGTTAAAATCTGCTAACAGTTTCCCCGTTGGGAGGCGGGAAAGCGCGTGCAACACTTGCGGTCAAAATTGAACGCAAGGAGAGCTCCGTGAAACCCCAGTTTACCCTCGCCGCCCTGTCCGTGTGCGCCGCCCTGACCCTGGGCGGCTGCGCCCAGCAAACCCCGGTGGCCAGTGCCCCCCAGGCTGAACAGGCCCAACAATCCGAATCCGAAAAAGCCAACGCCCTGTTCGAGTCCATCTTTATGGACACCGTGATGGCCTCCCCCATCAGCCAGACCTATCTGGGCATCAAGCAGGATCAGGACAAATGGGACGATTTCAGCGAAGCGGCTTACGCTGAAGCGCTGGCGCGCAATCAGCGCCACCTCGAGCAGTTGAAGGCCGTTGATGAAGCGCAGCTCGACCCCCAGACCCGCCTGAGCTATCGCCTGATGAAGCAGCGCCTGGAGCAGAGCATCGAAGACCACCAGTGGCGCCACTACAACTACCCCATCAACCAGATGTACGGCTACCAGTCCACCACGGCCTCTTTCCTGATCAACCAGCATCGCATCAACAGCGTTGAGGACGCCCGCGCCTACATCAGCCGCCTTAACGGCATTGAAGCCCGCTTTGAGCAGGTGATTGAACAACTGACAATCCGCGAGGCCAAGGGCGTCGTGGCCCCCCGCTTTGTTTTCCCCTACGCCATCAGCGACAGTCGCAACATTCTGTCCGGTGCCCCCTTCAGTGCGGGCAACGACAGCACCCTGTTCGCGGACTTCAAAGCCAAGATCGCCCCCCTCGCCATCAGTGACGACGACAAAGCCGCCCTGATCGCCGACGCCGAAACCGCCCTCAAGGGGCCGGTCGCCAACGGCTATGGCAAGCTGATCGCCTTCCTCGAGGGGCAGCAACAGCGTGCCAGTGAGGACGCCGGCGTCTGGAAATTTCCGGAAGGGGCGCGTTTCTACAACAACGCCCTGAGTCGCACCACCACCACCGGCTACAGCGCCGCCGAGATCCACCAGATGGGCCTGGATGACGTGGCCCGCATCCATGACGAGATGCGTGCCATTCGGGACAGAGTGGGTTTTGAGGGTGACCTTCAGGCGTTCTTCCAGTTTATGCGCACGGACAGCCAGTTCTATCTGGACAACGACGACGCCGGCCGAGCCGCCTATCTCCACCAGGCCGAACGCTTTATCTCCGACATGAACCATCGGCTTGATGAGGTGTTCGGCGTAAAACCGAAAGCGCCTCTGGTGGTCAAGAAGGTGGAAGCGTTCCGGGAAAAGTCCGCCGGTAAAGCCTTCTATCAGCAACCCGCACCGGATGGCAGCCGCCCAGGCTTTTTCTACGCCAACCTCTACGACATGCAGAACATGCCCACCTACCAGCTGGAAGCACTGGCGTTCCATGAAGGGATCCCCGGCCATCACATGCAGATTGCCATCGCCCAGGAGCTGGAAGGGCTGCCCAAATTCCGCCGTTTCGGGGGGTACACCGCCTACGTTGAAGGCTGGGGCCTGTACTCTGAGTACCTGCCCAAGGAGATGGGCTTCTACGAGGACCCCTACAGCGATTTTGGCCGACTGGCGATGGAGCTGTGGCGCGCCTGCCGCCTGGTGGTGGACACCGGCATCCACGCCAAAGGCTGGACCCGTGAACAGGCGATCGACTATCTCGCCCTCAATACCCCGAACCCCCAGGGCGACGTGGTGAAGGCGATTGAGCGATACATCGTGATGCCTTCCCAGGCCACCGCCTACAAAGTGGGCATGATGGAGCTGCTGGAGCTTCGCGCCCAGGCCAAAGCCGAACTGGGCGATCGCTTTGATCTGCGCGGTTTCCACGATGTGGTTCTGGCCAACGGCCCGCTGCCCTTGAACGTGCTGGGCGAACAGGTCAGTCAGTGGGTGGAAAGCGAGAAGGTGCCGTTGTAACCAGTACGATGGAAAGAAAAAGGAGGCCACGGGGGCCTCCTATTTTTTTATTTTGTTGGGCGTATTTGTTTTTTTGCCGCGGCCCATCGCCAGCTACCACTCCAAAGCTATGCTGCTTTTTGTAGGGTACGGAGGGTGATCCTTGCATTTAAAAAAGGCCCCGGATCCGACCGGGGCTAAAAGTCCAGATGATGGATCCTAACAATCCGTCAAAGGCATCGCGCGAGGTGCAATGCCTCAGATCAAACGTCACTGACTACTCGAACCTTCCGGAGGGGTCATTCCAGAGAATCCCCAGCGGCGTCTGATGGGGGCCATTGTAGGGGCAAAAATGACGCTGACAAGCGTGCCGGATGCCGACCGCAACATTCCCATAACCAAAAATCATATTCAAAGTGCGCCTCAGCGCCCAAAAATACCATTTATTATCAATGAATAAGATCTTGCGGTACATATTTTATACAGCAACTGTTCACACAGCAGAACAATGATTTCTCTCACTCACGATTATGCTCGTGGGCGATCAGGGCACGATCCCAGGGGGTCGGGTCTCGAAAGTGGCTGCGGATAAAGTCGATAAAGGCCCGAACCTTGGGGGCCAGATTCTTTCTTCGGGGGTAGACCGCCTGCAATGCCAGCGGGTGGGTGAGTTGCCAGTCCGGCATCAACTGGATCAGTTCCCCTTTCGCCAGCTCATCTTCCAGCAGGTAGGTGGCCAGGTACACCACCCCCAAACCTCGCTTGGCCGCGTCCTTCAGCGCCGGCGCATCATCGACCCGGTAGTTGCCCTTCACCCGGATTTCACAGGTCTCCTCGCCCTTGGCGAACTCCCAGACGCCATGCTCATACCACTCGCTCTTGTAGACCAGGCAGTTGTGCTCGGCCAGGGAGGCCGGGTGGTAGGGGACGCCGCGTCGGCTCAGGTAGTCCGGTGAGGCCACCAGGATAAACCGGCAGTTCATCAATGGCCGAGCCACCATGCCCAGAGGAAGCTGCTCGGACATGGTCAGCAGCAGATCGAGCCCCTCCGCAACCACATCCACTTTGTGGTCGAGGAAACTCACTTCCAGCTCCAGCTCCGGATTCTGTTCCATAAACGCTGGCAGCAAGGGCATCAGGTGCATGGAACCGAACGCCTGGGTGATCCCCACCCGCAGCACGCCGCGGATCTCCTTCTGCAGTGCCTGTACCCCGGCCACCGCCTGATCCAGATCCTTCAGCAGCCCTTCGCCATGTTCATACAGCAGTTCGCCGCTCTCCGTCAGGCTGAGGGAGCGGGTGGTTCGCTGCACCAGCTGCACCCCCAACTGCTGTTCAAGGAAGCTGATGTGACTGCTGACCTTGGACTTGGAGATCCCAAGCTTTCGCGCTGCCGCAGAGAACCCCTGGGCCCGCTCAACATGGGTGAAAATCACAATCGGCTCGAGCAGTTCGCGCATTCGCGCTCTCCTTACAGCAAGGGGAATAGGCCAAAAAAAGCGACGATGTCGCCATCGCCGCTATTGTAGCGCCTTTGCCTTGGCTCAGCGCAACATGGCCAGGTCCGGATCCCCCTGAACCACCAGGTCAAACTCCGCCATCTCGGGAATATGACGCTGCAGTTGCTGTTCCAGCTTATCCAGTGCCAGCCACTCGTCGCAGAGGGCATTGGCCTGCTGCTCCAGCGCCGCAGCCTGAACTTCCATCTCCGCTTCGATGCGCTCACCCATCCGTTCCATGCGCTGACCGAAGTCCTCCATGCGCTGCTCGAAGTCGCCGTTCTCGCCTTCACTCATGGCTTGTCCCAGAGCCATCAGCACGCCGCCGATGGATTTGGAAACCACCTCTTCAATTTCGTTCTCCATCACTTCGTCCAGCTCGTTGCCCAGCGAATCCAGGGCATTGGCCCCAAGTCGGTAGCCGCCATTTTCGGTGCGCATGCTGGCTTCCACCTTTTGCTGGATGCCGGTCATGATCTCGCTGCCCTGATCCGGGCTTACGCCAAACTCGGCCAGTTCGGAGAACACCGCATCCAGTGCGCTGCCCGCCAGGTTCAGGGCATCGGTGGCCAGGTCGACCACCTTGGGCAACTGGCGCTCCATCTCGGCAAAGTAATCCTGCACCATCGCCCGCTGTTCATCATTCAGCTGAACCTCTTTGCCACGCACCCAGAGACGATCACCCTCGATGCGATAGAGGGTTTCGCCATCGTCGCTGACCTGCAACCGGTTGCGCTCCAGCTCAACGTCGTAGTTCAGGGAAAGTTCGCACTCATCACCAAACTGGTAGTGGGTGTCTTCAGCCGATACCGCGAAGCTGAACAGGGCCGCGCCCAACATAAGCCAACGTGCAATCATCTCAGGTGTCCTTTTCCGTTCATTGAGTCACTGACGCATATGCCAAGATTGGGCCAATCCCTTCGCAAAGGAAAGATTAATGTTAACACTTTGAAAAATATCGAAATAAAAAAGCCAGCCCGAAGGCTGGCTTGCAGTATCGCGATCTGGCGTTGGTCAATTTCACTAAAAAATGGAACGTCCCAACCGTTTGGCCAGCAACTCCAGTGCTGCGGTGCCCGCATGGGAGTTGCCGCTGTCGTCCAGCTCCGGTGACCAGACACAAAGGCTCATCTCCCCCGGCACCACGGCGATGATGCCGCCCCCGACGCCGGATTTTCCGGGCATCCCGACCCGGTAGGCAAACTCCCCGGCACCATCATAGAGTCCGGAAGTGGCCAGCAGCGCGTTGATCTGGCGGGTCTGGCGCTCAGACACCAACCGACGCCCCCCCAGGGTGACCCCCTGGTTGGAAAGGAAGAACGCGGCTTTGGCCAGATCCGCACAACTCATGCGGATGGCACAGTGGGAGAAATAGGTCTGAAGCACCTCATCCACATCGTTGTGGAAGTTGCCAAAGGACTTCATCAGATAGGCGATCGCCGCATTGCGGGCCGAGTGCTGATACTCCGACGTTGCCACCACCTTATCGGAGATAAGATGGGCGTTGCCGGAAAGGTCCCGCATCAGGTCGAGCAGACGCTGGCGCGGTGCACTGAGCCGGCTCTCCAACATGTCGGTGATCACCAACGCTCCGGCGTTGATAAAGGGGTTGCGTGGCACCCCCTTCTCAAACTCCAGCTGCACCAGCGAATTAAAGGGGTTGCCGGAGGGCTCTTTGCCCACCCGTGCCCACAGCTCTTCCTCGCTGTACAGCATCATCGCCTGCACCAGGGCAAACACTTTGGAGATGCTCTGAATGGAGAAGGGCTCATGCCAGTCACCGGCGCCTATCACCCCCCCTTCCGCGCTGCAAACGGCGATGCCCAGCTTATCGCTGGGCACCTGTGCAAGCGCGGGGATGTAATCGGCCACCTTGCCCTGTCCGAGCAGCGGCCGGACCTCCTCCAGCACACTCTCCAGCAGCGCTTTATCCGGCAGCACGCGGGATTAACCCCACCAGAGGTCGAACAGCTCGCTCACCTTAACGTCGGAGACCGGCTGCTTGGCAAAGAAGGCTTCCACTGCCGCGCGATGCGCTTCGGTGCACTTACCCAGTTGCTGGGTGCACACCAGACCTTCCCAGGACTTGTGGCCTTCACCGGAAAAGCCCAGCTGGTTCGGTTCGATCACGTCATTGATGAACTGATCAACGATGGCGTCGATCTGCGCTTCGGTCACTTCGGGATTGAACACCCAGGCCACGTCAAAGCCCAGTTCCTGGAACTCATCGGTGCGCAGTTTCTTACGAATACGGGCATTACGTTTGGCTTGAAGCTTAATGGCCATCAGGCACTCCTTAGTTCACACGACGGTAAATCAGGTCCCAGACCCCGTGGCCCAGGCGGTGACCGCGGGCCTCAAACTTGGTCAGGGGACGGAAATCGGGACGGGGCACAAAATCGCCCTCGGTGGCGGTGTTTTCAAAGCCCGGTGCCGCGTTCATCTCCTCCACCATGTGCTCCGCATAGTGCTCCCAGTCGGTTGCCATGTGGTACAGACCGCCCAGCTTGAGCTTCTGGCGAACGGAGGCGATGAACTCCTCTTTAACGATACGGCGCTTGTGGTGGCGCTTCTTGTGCCACGGATCCGGGAAGTAGAGCTGAACCCGGTCCAGGCTCGCATCGGGGATGCAGTCAGCCAGGATCTCCACCGCATCATGCTGATAGAGGCGCAGGTTGGTTACGCCCAGCTCTTCGGCGTACATCAGGCAGGCGCCGACGCCCGGCCCGTGCACTTCAATGCCGATAAAGTTCTTTTCCGGCTCCGCCTTGGCCATCTCCACCAGGGATTTGCCCATGCCAAAACCGATCTCCAGGACCACCGGGGCTTCGCGACCAAACACCTCGGCCAGATCGATGAGGCCGCGTTCGTGGGTCAGTCCCATGGTGGGCCAGTAC
>CAZWED010000193.1:0-6721 GCA_964632645.1 uncultured Ferrimonas sp.
TTCCCGCTCTCCGGGTTCGACCGCATCACCCACCTGTTGCTCCGCCAGCGTCGGCAGATAGGCCACCCGGGCCAGATAGTCTCCCAGGATGGGCCAGGCAAGGGGGCCGATGTCGACCGGTTGGTTAAAGGGGGCCAGCAAGGCCACGCTGGCAACCCGTTCCGGGTGCGTTGCGGCAAATGCGGCCACGACGCCACCGCCCATCGAGACGCCAACCAGGTGAACCGGCGTCTCAATCTTCAGTGCCGTCAGCAGTGCGTTTAACTGGGTGACAAAGGTGTTTCGGTCGTAGGGCAGCGGGGGGCGATCGGAGTAACCCCGGCCAAACAGGTCGTAGGTCAGCACGCGGTGGCCCTGGGCAGCCAGCGCCGGAGCGTTGCGGATCCAGGTAAAGGAAGGCACGGAAAAGCCATGCACCATCACGACAAGCGGAGCGGTATCCCCACCCAAGAGTTGATAATGCGTTGTCCCCTGGGGGAGTGTCATGAACTGGCCGGGGGCGCGCTGCCGGGCGGCGTCGTCCAGCGGGCCCTGTTCCGGACTGAGCAAGGCGGGAAGCGCGAGTGCGGCGCCCAGCACGATTAGCAGTGGCAACAGTAGTCTCATCCTGTCAGACGCCGGCCTTAATTCGCAACACCGTTCGTGGGATATAGCATTGGTACGGCGGCTTAGCCAGCCAATGCGCGGGATAGCGCGGTGAAAAGGTTCGAATTTGGTGGAGAAATGGCTCGATTTATTGCGATTAACTTTCGAATTCATCGTTCGTATGCTGAAGCCATTACTAAGGAGGCGAAGATGAAATCTCGCGAACTGATTGCCGTACAAGCCGCGCGCCCCACCAGCGACGGCGATGGGGTGAAGATCCGCCGCGTGGCGGGTTTTCAGGATGGGCGTATGGACCCGTTCCTGATGTTGGACGAACTGAAAGCCGACGATACCAAGGACTATGTGGGCGGCTTTCCCCCGCATCCTCACCGCGGCATCGAAACCCTGACCTACATGCTCAAGGGCCACTTTCGCCATCAGGATCACCTCGGCAATGTGGGTGAGCTGAAGGACGGCGGTGCCCAATGGATGAGCGCCGGACGGGGGGTGATCCATTCCGAGATGCCGATCATGACCGATGGCCAGCTCCACGGCTTCCAGATCTGGATCAATCTGCCCCGCGCCAAAAAGATGCAAGCCGCCGCCTATCGGGATTTTCAGGCGGAAACCATTCCGACGGTGTCCCTGCAGGGCGGGGGCGAGTTTCGGCTGATCAGCGGTGAACTTGCGGGTCAGCAGGGGCCGTTGGCCGAACCGGCGGTGCCGATGCTGGTGGGCGATCTCCGTGTGCACGGCGAGGCCACCCTACCGGTGGCGCCAACGTTTGGCCTGGTGGCGTACCTCTATCAGGGGGCGGTAACCGTCGCCGGACAACGGATTGAAGCCGGGCACATGCTCTACTTCGGTGAGGGGGAGGCGGTGTCCTTGGTTGCTGACTCGGATGCTCCGGCGGGTCTGGTGGTGTTGGCCGGTACGCCCATTCGCGAGCCGGTGGTGCATTGGGGTCCCTTTGTGATGAACTCCATGGCCGAGATTGAGCAGGCGATCGCCGATTATCAGAGCGGTCAGCTCACGGCGTGAAGTAACTCGGACAGCGTGCGGGTGATCAGGGCAAAGCGCCGGGGCAGAGTATGGTAACGGCGCTGCGCCAGATAGATGGTTTCGCTGACGGGGCGCTCCAGGGCGTGGGCCCGTATGGCCTCAGGGCGGGCGAACGCGGCCACGGCGTTGGCAGGCAACACCGTGAAACCCAACCCTCTGGCTACCGGTTCCAGGATCAGGCCAATCTGGTTCGAGAAACCGCGTCTGGGCAGTTGCCCAATCTGCTCAAACTCCGGGAAATTTGCGCCTAGCAACAGGCTGGCGTGGTGCGCGCCGTCCGGGTGGTCGATGTAGCCCAGTCGCTCCAGCGTTGGCCAGTCAGGCTGAGTGATGGTGGCCGGCGTGACAAGGTAGAGCGGTTCTTCGGCAAAGGCCTTACAGGAAAGCTCCGGCAAGCGGGCGGGGCGGGTGATCAGCCCCAGGTCCAACTGTCGGGCGGCCAGTTGTTGTTCAATGCTGTCATTGGGGGCAAAGGCGTACTCCACCCGCAAGCCCGGGTGTTGCTGCTGGAGATCCAGCAGGCCGGGATAGAGGCGCAGCCCGATGCTGCCGGGACTGGCCAGTCGGCAGCGCCCCTCAACTTCACTGTCCTCCTGCAGGCTTCGCTCCAGTCGATCCAGTTGCCCCAGGGTGCGTTGCGCCTGCTGATACACCCTTTCCCCCGCCTCAGTCAGCGTGAAGGATTTGCCCTCTCGCCGCAGCAAAGGCTGGCCGAAGTGCGCCTCCAGTTTGCGGATCTGCTGACTGACGCCGGGCTGTGTCATCGCCAGCTTTTCCGCCGTGCGGGTAAAGTGGCGGGTTTCCACCAGGGTGCAGAAGGTTTGCAGCCAATCCAGGTTCAACATACGCGGTCTCTATCAACGTCTGAGTGTGGGTCAAAGGAGGCAACAGGGCCGACGTCCCATTTCATGGGTCGCACAACAAACCGGCCTTGATGCATCACATTGTATTATCAAATCCATCAGAAAGGATAATTTCATGTTGTTATTGGTCGGGCGTACTCTGAGCGGCGTCAACGTTAACCGCATCAGAGGCAAAGACAGATGACCCAGCAAACTCAGACTCAACAAACCTATCCCCGCACCTTCTCCCACATTGGCATCTCGGTGCCGGATCTGGACGCGGCGGTGACGTTCTATACCGAGGTAATGGGGTGGTACCTCATTATGGCGCCCACCACCATTGAGCAGGACGACAGCGCCATCGGCGTGATGTGCGACGACGTGTTTGGTCCGGGCTGGGGCAGCTTCCGCATTGCCCACCTGGCGACCGGGGATAAGATTGGCATTGAGCTGTTTGAGTTCCGCAACGCCACCAAGCCGGACAACAACTTCGAATACTGGAAAACCGGAGTGTTTCACTTCTCCGTACAGGATCCGGACCTGGAAGGCCTGGTGGCCAAGATCCTGGCGGCCGGGGGCAAGCAGCGCATGCCCGTACGGGAGTACTACCCGGGGGAAAAACCCTACCGCATGGTGTACATGGAAGACCCGTTCGGCAACATCATCGAGATCTACAGCCACAGTTATGAGCTGACCTACAGCGCTGGCGCATACTGAAATCGGGCCTCCAATGGAGGCCCTTTTTCGTTCAGGACAGGCAAACTGTATAAATGTACAGGCATTGTGTTGCTTGCGGACAAACCCTTGCGATACCCTTACCGCACCTGCAATGCGACCGACCGAACATGCGCCTGTATATTGCCGAAAAACCGAGCCTTGGCCGCGCCATCGCCGCCGTCCTGCCAAAACCGCACCAGTCCGCAGAGGGGCACATTGTGGTGGGCAACGGGGACGTGGTGACCTGGTGCATTGGCCATCTGCTTGAGCAGGCCGAGCCCGACGCCTACGACGAACGATACAAACGCTGGTCGCTGGCTGATCTGCCGATTCGGGTTGCCCAGTGGCAGCTCAAACCGCGCAAAGGGGGCGCCCGGCAGCTGCAGGTGATCCGCAAGTTGCTCAAGGATGCCCGGGAGGTGGTTCACGCCGGCGACCCGGACCGTGAGGGTCAATTGCTGGTGGATGAAGTGTTGGACCACCTCAAGCTGGATGCCGGCCGTAAACAGGCCGCCATGCGGCTGTTGATCAGCGACCTCAACCCCTCGGCGGTAAAGCGGGCGCTGACGTCCATGAAACCGAACCGGGATTTTGCACCGCTGTCGGTGTCGGCGCTGGCCCGCTCCCGCGCCGATTGGCTGTACGGTATGAATCTGTCGCGGGCCTATACCTTGTTGGGTCAACAGGCGGGGTACGGCGGTGTCCTGTCGGTGGGGCGGGTGCAGACGCCGGTGTTGGGGCTGGTGGTGCGCCGGGACGAGGCGATCGAGGCTTTTGTCCCGAAACCCTTCTACCAGTTGGACGCGCTGATTGAGCACGACAGTGGCGTGATCCGTGCGCGCTGGCAACCCAGCGAAGCCTGCGAGCGCTGGCTGGATGAGGAGGGGCGGCTGCTCAGTCGCGGCCTGGCGGAGAACGTGGCGGCGCGCATTGCCGGACAGTCTGCGCGGGTGCAACGTTCCGAGCATAAGGAGAAGCCCCAGAGCGCGCCCTTGCCCTACTCACTCTCAGCGTTGCAGATCGACGCCAATAAAGCCTTTGGTATGAACGCCCAGGAGGTGTTGACCGTCGCCCAGTCGCTGTACGAAAAGCACAAGGCGATCACCTATCCGCGCTCCGATTGTCGCCACTTGCCGGTAGACCACCACCGGGAAGCGGAATCGGTGTGTCGGGCCATTGCCGGTTCGGCGCCGGAGCTGGCGGAGGCCGTATCAGCGGCAGACCTCTCGCGCCGTTCTCGCGCCTGGAACGACAGTAAAATCAGCGCCCACCACGCGATCATTCCGACCCCCAAAGCCGTTAACCCCCAGAGCCTGTCCGCCAAGGAGAGCCGGATTTACGGCCTGGTGGCGCGGCAATACCTGATGCAGTTTTACCCCGCCGCTGTGTTTGCCGAGTCCAGATTGCAGTTCCGCATCGGCACCGGTGAGTTTGTTGCCAAGGGCAAGGTATTGCGCCTGGCGGGGTGGCGGGCGCTTTTGCCGAAAACCCGCGAGACGGATGCCTCGCTGGCGCTGCCTGAGCTGCAGGAGGGCAGTGAGTGGCCCTGCATTGGCGGCGAGATAAAGGACTGCATGACGGAGCCGCCGAAACCCTTTACCGAGGCCACGCTGTTGCAGGCGATGACCGGCATCGCCCGGTTTGTGCTGGACGACAATTTGAAGGGGATCCTGCGGGAGACCGACGGCCTTGGCACGGAGGCAACCCGGGCGGGGATCCTGGAGTTGCTGTGCCAGCGGGGCTTGCTGAGCCGGGAGGGCAAAGCGTTGCGCGCCACCCCGTCAGGCCGGGGGTTGATTCACGCGCTGCCTGAAGAAGCCAGTTACCCGGATATGACCGCGCACTGGGAGCGTCAGCTGGCCGACATCGCCGATCGCCAGCAGGGTTATGGTCCCTTTATGGGGGATCTCGACGCGCGTCTGGCGGCATTAATACAGCAGGCCAAGGAGGGCGGGGTTCCGCCTTCCTTGCGCAATCTGCCGGCGGTTAAGCGCCGTAAGCCGGTGCGACGACGTGCCCGAAGCGCAAAAAAAACGCCATCTCAATGAGATGGCGGCGAAATGAATTCAATAATTGCAGGGAGATGATGATTTCCTTGCTTGTTCAGACCGGCCGTATCCGGATTGGTTCCCCGCCTGTGGCATTTTTTTGATTTTTTTCTTTCCCGTATTGCGACGCGCAAAAAAAAAGCCACCCGAATCAGGGGTGGCTGGCGAATTCGTCAAAAGTTTGCAGGGAGATGATGAATCACTTATTGGTTAAGACGGTCCTTCGACCCGGAAGTTCACTGCCCGGGTAAAAAAATCCCAGTTTTCTTTCGCACCGTCCGGTGCCGGGGAGGTCGCATTAAGCAACTGCTGCTGATCCGCCATGCCAAGTCCAGCTGGCGGATGGAGGGGGTGGCGGACCAATACCGGCCCTTATCGCAACGCGGTTACCGGCAGGCGCCCCGAATGAGGCAGCGTCTGCCGTTTGACCCGCAACTCTGGCTCTGTTCTCCGGCGATTCGGGCCTACAGCACGGCGAGCCTGATGCAGGCCGGCCCCATCGCCCTGGTGGAAACCCTTTACCCCGGTTCGGTGGAGGCCATTCTGCGCGCGGTCGCGGCGCTGGACGAGCGTTTAGACCGAGTGGCGCTGGTGGGGCACAATCCGGCTCTGGCCGAGTTGGCAAGCCACCTGGCCGGAAACACGGTGACCTTGAGAACCGCCGAGATGGCCTGGTTGCGATGGGGTGGGGGATGGCCGGCACTGAAAACGGGGGCCCGGGTGACCCCCGTCACGCGTCCGGATTAAACCGCAGTGGCCTCAAAACGTTGGGCCGGGTTCACCAGTTGGTCCTGCACCGCCACCAGCAGCAGTTCGCGGCTTTGTTTCTGGTGGGTTTCGTTGAACAGCGCGAACATCGCGCCCGCCACGTGCTCCAGCGCCACTTTAAGATCCCGCTCCTGCAGGTACTTGGCGAGGAACAGGGCAGTGGTCGCATCGCCGGAGCCGTTCATCGGGGTTGGGAAGGTCAACAGCGGGGTGCGCACCAGATAGGCTTCATCGTGGCTGACGGCCAGCATCTCGATGCTGTCCTGGGGCGCGTCCTCGCGCAGCAGGGAAGTGATCAGCACCACCTTGGGGCCGCGTGCCAGCAGAGCACGGGCGGCGGCCAGCGCATCGTCCAGCGTTTTCAGCGTCATGCCGGTGAGGAATTCGGTTTCAAAGTGGTTGGGCGTGAGAATGTCCGCGTGCTGAATCACCGCATCGCGGAAGTGCTCGGGCACGCCGGGGCGGACAAAGATGCCCCGGTCCACATCGCCGATCACCGGGTCACAACAATAGAGGGCCTCGGGGTTGGCGGCGCGCACCCGGGCTACCGCATCCAGGATCACCTGCGCCATTTTGGGATCGCCCAGATAGCCGGACAATACGGCATTGCAACTGGGCAGGACGCCACGCTCTTCAATGCCCTGGATCACCTCGGCGACGGTCTCCGGCGCAAACACCGGCCCACGCCACTGCCCGTGT
>CAZWED010000194.1:0-1633 GCA_964632645.1 uncultured Ferrimonas sp.
GTACCACAAACTGGACGGCACTCAGGCGGTGGATGCGGTATCCGAGCAGATCGGCAAACTGCTGGGCTGAACGGCGTATTGCTGAAAAAGGCTTCCTTCGGGAAGCCTTTTTTGTGACCCGCGCAACGTCACGAACCGGGAGACGCTCACTGTTTTGTTGCGTGATCTGATGCTAGTCTTGCTGCGTATTCACGGACAAACAACAGCTTAGATAACGACATGGACCAATCCCAATTCGGCGTGTTGCTGGTTAACCTCGGCACACCATGCAAGCCCACCCCACACTGCGTCCGCTGCTTTCTGAAAGAGTTTCTGAGTGATCCGCGAGTGGTGGATCTGCCTCGTTGGCAGTGGTGGCCAATCCTCAATGGCATCATCCTCAACACCCGGCCC
This sequence comes from uncultured Ferrimonas sp., assembly GCA_964632645.1. Classification (GTDB taxonomy): domain Bacteria; phylum Pseudomonadota; class Gammaproteobacteria; order Enterobacterales; family Shewanellaceae; genus Ferrimonas. The sequence goes on from CAZWED010000194.1 coordinate 394, forward strand.
AAGCGTGTCGCCAAGGCATACCAGTCGATCTGGAGCGAAGGCGGGTCGCCGCTCAAGGTGATCTCTGAAGCGCAGCGCGGTGCGCTGGAAGCGCAATTGGGTGTGCCGGTCGCGCTGGGCATGACCTACTGCCGGCCCTCCATTCGCACCGGTCTGGACGAACTGGAAGCCAAAGGGGTGGACAAGGTGGTGGTGTTGCCGCTGTTTCCCCAGTACTCCTGTTCCACCACCGGCGCCGTGATGGACGCCATCGGCAATGCCGTCAAGCTGAAGCGCACCATGCCGGAGCTGCGCCTTATCCGCGATTATCACGATCACCCCGCGTACATTCGGGCGCTGGCCGACAGCGTGCGGGCGCACTGGGCGGCGCACCCCCGTGGTGACAAACTGCTGGTCTCCTTCCACGGCGTGCCCGAGCGCTTTATCAAGGAGGGCGACCTCTACCGTGCGCACTGCGAGCGCACCGCCGCCAAACTGGCTGAGGCGCTGGAGCTGGACGAGACCCAGTGGCAGATCTGCTTCCAGTCCCGGTTTGGCAAAGAGCCCTGGCTGCAGCCCTATACCGATGAAACCCTTGAAGCGCTGCCGGGGCAGGGCGTCAAGGCGGTGGACATCATCTCCCCGGCGTTCTCCGTGGATTGCCTGGAAACGCTGGAAGAGCTGGCCATTGAAGGGAAAAACGAGTTCCTCGAAGCGGGGGGAGAGCGTTACCAGTTCATCCCCTGCCTGAACGCCCAGGATGACCACATCGCCATGATGGCGGAACTGGTCCGGCAGCACAGCCAGGGCTGGTAAATCCCCATCCAAAGAAAACCGGCCAGTCGGCCGGTTTTTTAGTGGGTTAACCCTCCTGCGGTGCGTCGGCCACGTCCCAGTCTCCGCCCAACGCCTTGTTGAGGTAGAGCAGGTGCTCGGCGCTGCTGAGCCGGGCCACCAGCTCCGCGTCCTCCATCAGGTTGACCTGACGCTGCGCATCCAGCACCACAAGGTAGTTCACCAGTCCGGCCCGGTACAGCGCCCGGGCTTTGCTGGCGGCGTGGCGGGCATGCTGCGCCGCTTGTTCCACCTGTTGCCGGTGGGTCTGCTGATTGCCGTAGGCCATCAACGCCGTTTCCACTTCATTAAACGCCTGATTGACCTGCTGCTGGTAGCTGAGGGCGGCCTGCTGAAACCGCGCCTCCTGCATCTCCACCAGGGCCTGGCCGCGCCCGCCGTCAAACAGGGTCCACTGCACGCCGGC
>CAZWED010000194.1:1733-6720 GCA_964632645.1 uncultured Ferrimonas sp.
CGGCGATGGCGATGCCGACCTCCTCGTTCAGCGCTGCCATTTCGCGCTCCGCCAGGGCGATGTCCGGACGCCGCCGCAACAGATCGGACTTGAGGCCCACCGGCACCTGGCCGCCGATGTCTGGCAGGGGCTGTGCGCTGAAGCGTTGTTGGGTGGTCGCCACGCCCTCGCCCAGCAGAGTTGCCAGCCGGTGCAGGTGGGTCTGCTCGGCACTGTGCAGCATCGGCAGGCTGGCCCGGGTTGCCGCCAACAGCGCTTCGGCCTGATCCGCATCCAACTCTGAGCCATGGCCGGAGGCCACCAGTCGGCGTACCTGCGCCAGGGTTTCCTCCTGGGCCACCACATTGCGCTCGGCGATCGCCAGGCGCGCCTGCGCGCCGCGATACTGGAGGTAGTTGTGGATCGCATCCAGAGTGACCATGTTGAGGGTCCCCTGGCGCAGGATGTCGGCCTGTTCGAGCCGAATCCCCGCCAGGTTCTCCATCCCCTTCAGCCGGCCGGCAAGGTCCAGCTCCCAACTGACGTTTGCCCCGACCGTAAAGGCGCCGTTGTCGCGGTCGATCAGGTTGAGAGGCTGACCGGCCCCGGGCAGTCCCAGGTCCGGCATGGTGGCCGTCAGGGCGCCCCCGGCCAGGGGGTCGAACTCGCTCAGCCGGAAGTGCTGGTAACCCGCGCCGACGGTCACGGTGGGGATCCGGGTGGTGGCGACCGCGCTGCGGTAGGCGCGCGCGCTCTCAATCCGCAGCTGAGCGACCTGCAGCGTGATGTTTTGACGCTGGACGTCGCGCACCAGGGCGTTGAGCTGGGGGTCCTGGTAGCGGTGCCACCACTGTGACGACACCGCCTGCTGCTCATCAATGTGGGCGCGGTAGAGGAAGACGGCGTCCTGCTGGACGGCCGGCGCCTCGTAGGCCGGCGTGACGCTGCAACCGGCCAGAGCCAGGCTGGCCATGAGAAGGGACCACTTACGCATGGTGTTGCTCCGTTTGGGTTTGCGGGGGGCGTTCACTGAACAACAGGCGGTACAGGGCCGGCATGATCAGCAGGGAGAGCAGGGAGGCGACACACAGTCCCCCGATGATGGCCGCGGCCATCTGGTCGAACAGTTGGTCACTCAGCAGGGGGATCATCCCTAACGCTGTGGTAAGGGCGGCCATGGAGATCGCCATGGTGCGGTTCAGGGTGGCGTCGACGATGGCATCGTCCAGCGGCTTGCCCTGACGGCGTTCCAGCTCAATCTGGTCCATCAGCACGATGCCGTTCTTGATGATCATGCCGGACAGGGCGATCACCCCGACGATGGCCATAAAGCCAAACGGTTTGCCGAACAGCGCCAGCCCGCCAATCACCCCAACCAGGGCCAGGGGTACGGTGCCAAAGATGATCAGGGGCTGGCGGTAGGCGCTGAACATCGCCATCAGTACGATGAACATCAGCAGCAGGGCCTTCGGCGTCTGCAACACGATGTCGTCCACCGCCCGCTTCTCATCGTAGTACTCGCCGCCCCACTCAAAGTGGTAGCCCGGCGGCAGCGCAATGGCCTCAATCTCGGCGGCAATGTCCTGGCGAACCGCAGCGGGGGTTGCCCCCTCAACGCCGGCCTGGGCGGTAATGGTGCGCACCCGGTCACGGCGCCAGATCAGGCTCTGTTCCCCCTGCACCTCAAACCGTTCCACCACCTGTCCCAGCGGCACGCTGTAGGGGCTGAACAAGGAACGCACCGGCAGGGACGCCAGTTGGGCCAGGTCCTCGGTTTCGGAGCGCAGCTTGATGGGCACCTGATCGGCGTCCAGGCGAAGCGTGCCGACGGTCAGCCCGTCGGAGGCCAGCTGCAGGGTGCGGGCCACGTCAAAGCGGGTGATGCCCGCCAGTCGTGCCTGCTCCTGATTGAGGACCGGCACCAGCAGGGGGCTTTCCTGACGCCAGTCGTTGCGGACGTAGCGCGCGTTCGGGTGCGCCTTCATGATCGCTTCCGCTTCGGCCGACAGGGCCTTGAGCACTTGTGGGTCCGGTCCCGAGAAGCGGGCCTCGACACTGAACTTGTCCTTGGTGGCGAGTTTCAGGGCCCGAAAGCGCGGCTCGGCGTCCGGGAACCGCTCGGCCAGCCAGGCGTCGCCGTCGCGAACCAGTGTCGAGATGGCGTTATAGTCCTTGGTGTTGATCAGGATCTGGCCATAGGCACTGTCCTGGCCTTCCGGCTCAACGGTGACGGAGAAGCGGGGCGCGCCGGCGCCGATAAAGCTGGCAAAGTTGGTGACTTCCGGGCGCTGTGCCAGCCACTGTTCAATCCTGGCCATGTCGTCCGCGGTCTGCTCAATGCGTCCACCGTTCGGCGCCCAGTAGTCGAGAAACACCATCGGGCGGTCGGATGAGGGAATGAAGTTGACCTGGATAAAGGGCATCGCCAGCAGCGCCAGGGCCAGCAGGGGCAGCAGGCCTGCCAGGGTGCGCTTGGGGTTGGTGACGCTCCAGCGCAGCACGGTTTCAAAGCGACGGGCCAGCGGGCCCGGTGTGGCATCGGCTTGCCCCTGGGGGCTGAGGAACGCCCAGCACATCAGCGGGGTGATGGTCATTGCCACCAGCCAGGAGAGCATCAGTGAGCTGGCGATCACCTGCACCACGGAGAGGGAAAACTCCGCCGCGTCGGTCTGGGAAAACAGGGTGGGGGTTGTGCCGAGAATGGCGATCACCGTGGCGCCGAGCAGCGGCCAGGCCATCTCTGCCACTGCTTCCTGGGCGGCATCGCGACGGCTGAGGCCCTGGCGCAGTTTGGCCTCCACCAGATCGGTGATCACGATGGCGTTGTCCACCAGCATGCCCAGCGCCAGGATAAAGGCCCCCAGTGACACCCGTTGCAGGTCCACCCCCGTCAGATTCATGTAGATCAGGGTGAGCAGGATGCTGAGCAGCAGGCTGGCGCCGACGATCATGGCCGGGCGCCAACCCATAAAGATCAGCAGAACCCCGACGACGATGGCGAGACTTTCCAGCAGGTTGCTGACGAAGTTGTTGATCGATTTTTCAACCTCGTCCGGCTGGAAGGCCACCACGCCAACGTCCGCGCCCAGTGGCAGCGAGTCGCGGAACGCCTGCAGGATCCGTTCAAGCCCCTCGCCGAGGCTGACCACGTTGATCCCCTCTGCGGGGCTGACCGCCAGGACGATCGCCTTATGGCCGTTATAGCGGCTCCGGCTGAGGGCCGGGCGCTGCTCGGTGCGCTGGATCTCGGCGATGTCACCAAGGCGAACCAGGCCGTGGCCCATCTCCCCGAGACTGCCTTTGAGCATCAGGTTACTCAGGGCCTCAACGCTTTCGAAGCGGTCGCTCTGGGCGATGCGGATGCGACGGGTGTCCAGATCGAAGGCGGCACTGTCGACGTTCATGTTGTGGCTGTTGAGCTGGTTCAGCACATCGGCCAGGGTCAGGCCGGACGCCGCGAGTCGCTCCGGCGGCAGCACCAGGCTGATCTCCTCCTCCACCACCCCGTGCAACTCCACTTTCTTGATGCCATCAAGGGTGTTGAGGCGACGCTGCAGGGTTTTGGCGTGCTGTTTCAGCTCCGCCATGCTGAGGTCATCGCCGTACACCGCAAACAGCATCCCGTAGACCTCAGAAAACTCGTCCATCACCAGAGAGATCTGGGCCTGGGGCGGCAGCGCCAGGCTGACGTCGTCGTGCTTGCGGCGCAGCACATCCCACTGTTGCGGCAGGTCGTCGGAGTCGACCGATTCCTTCAGGTCCACCAGGATGGTGGAGAGGCCGGGTTGGGAGAGGGAGCGGAGTTTCCACAGGCTGCCCATCTCTTGCAGGCGGGTCTCAATCTTGTCGGTCACCAGTTGCTCCACCTCTTCGGCGCTGGCGCCGGGGTAGAGGGTGACCACCGCGGCGCTCTTTACCGTGAAGGTGGGGTCTTCCAGTTTGCCCAGGTCAAAGTAGGCGTAAATCCCGGCGATGACGCTCAGCACGGTAAAGAACAGGACAAAGGTTCGCTGTCTCAGGGCGAAGGTAGCCAGGTTCATCGGCGCGTCTCCCGAACCTCGCCCACCGCATCACCATCGTGCAGGTAGTGGGCGCCGGCGATCACGATCTGGTCACCGGCCTCAAGGGGACCGGTAACGCACAGCTGTTGCTCGCGCTGGCGCAGGATCTGGACCGGCAGTCGCTCAGCGCGGTGCCCCCGAACTCGCACCAACTGGGGCTGTCCCTGCTCGGTGAGCAGGGCGGCGGCGGGCAGGCAGTGGCCGGAGGGCGAATGGTCCGCCTGCCAGGACAGTTGCACGGTCTGGCCCGGGCGCAGGGTGTCGTGGGGGGCGGTCAGGATGAAGGTTGCGGCGTAGGTGCGCTTGAGCGGATGGGGCTGGCTGGCGATCTCCGTGGCCACCGCGGCGACGGGGCTGGGCAGGCCAGTGCCTTTGGCCCAGGCGGTTTGCCCCGCCGACACCTGGGTTAACTGGTTCTCCGGCAGGTCAATCACCACCTGCAGCGCGTCCGGGGTGTGCAGCGCCAGGATCGGTTGCCCGTCGCTGACCAGTTCGTGGGCCTCAACAAAGCGTTGCCCCACCTGCCCGGCGAAGGGGGCCCGCAGGGTGGTATAGCGTACGCCATCCCGGGCTTTCTCCAGATTCACTTCCAGCACATTTATGGCGGCCCGGGCCCGGGCTTCGCCACTGACGGCCCGGTCCAGATTGACCTCTGCCATGGCGTTGTCGGCGATGGCCTGCTTGACCCGGGTTAACTCGCTCAGGGCGAGGCGATGGCTGGCGCGCGCTTCCACCAGGCGGGCTTCCAGCTCCTGCACGCTCAGCTCGTAGTCGTGCGTTTCCAGCTGGGCCAGGACGTCGCCCGCTTCAACCCAACTCCCGACAGGCACCGGCAGCGCGGCGAGGCGACCGGCCACCTTGAACCCCAAGTTGGCCTGCTGGCGGGCCTCAAGCACTCCACTGAAGCGGTGTTCGGCGGCACTCTGGGCCGCAGCGAGAGTGACCAC
>CAZWED010000195.1:0-6719 GCA_964632645.1 uncultured Ferrimonas sp.
CACCCACCCACTGAGGGAGCGATCATCCAGATCACAGACAGTGGTGCGTTGCAGGTGCCCGACCAACCCATCATTCCCTTTATCGAAGGCGATGGGATCGGGGTGGACGTGACCCCGCCGATGCGCAAGGTTCTGGATGCCGCGGTGGAGAATGCCTATGGCGGTGCCCGCAAAATCCAATGGATGGAGATCTATTGCGGCGAGAAATCCACTCAGGTGTATGGCGCGGACACCTGGCTCCCCCAGGAGACCCTGGAGGCCATTAAGAGCTACCGCGTGGCAATCAAAGGCCCACTGACCACTCCGGTTGGCGGTGGGATCCGCTCGCTGAACGTGGCGCTGCGTCAGGAGCTGGATCTGTACATCTGCCTGCGTCCGGTTCGCTACTATCAGGGCACCCCCAGCCCGCTGAAGCAGCCGGAGTTGACGGACATGGTGATCTTCCGGGAAAACAGCGAAGACATCTATGCGGGCGTAGAGTGGCAGGCCGGCAGCGCCGAGGCGGACAAGGTGATCCGCTTCCTGACTCAGGAGATGGGGGTCACCAAGATCCGTTTCACTGATCAGTGCGGCATCGGCATTAAGCCGGTATCCAAGGCGGGAACCGAGCGACTGGTGCGTGCGGCGATTCAATACGCCATCGATAACGACCGCGACTCCGTGACTCTGGTGCACAAGGGCAACATCATGAAGGTCACCGAAGGGGCCTTTAAGGACTTCGGGTATCAATTGGCCCAGGACGAGTTTGGGGCGGAATTGATGGACGGCGGTCCCTGGTGCCAACTGACCAACCCCAACACCGGCAAGCGCATTGTCATCAAGGACGTCATTGCTGACGCGTTCCTGCAACAGATCCTGCTGCGCCCGGCGGAGTACGACGTGATCGCCACCATGAACCTCAATGGCGACTACATCTCCGACGCCCTGGCCGCCCAGGTGGGGGGCATCGGCATTGCGCCGGGGGCCAACATCGGTGACGGTGTGGCGCTGTTTGAAGCCACCCACGGCACCGCGCCCAAGTATGCGGGTCTGGACAAGGTCAACCCGGGGTCGCTGATCCTGTCCGGTGAGATGATGCTGCGCCACCTGGGCTGGACCGAGGCGGCAGATCTGGTGATCAAGGGCATGGAAGGCGCCATCGCGGCGAAAACCGTGACCTACGATTTTGAGCGTCTGATGGACGGGGCCACCCTCCTGAGCTGCTCCGAATTTGGTGATGCGGTGATCGCCAACATGTAAGCGGGCCGCGCATAAAAAAAGCAGACCTTACGGTCTGCTTTTTATTGCGTCGGTCACCCTTTAGTGATGGAAGATCACTTGTTAACCGGTTGAATGTTGGAGGCGTGCATGCCCTTCGGGCCTGCTTCCATCTCAAACTCGACAACCTGGCCCGCTTTCAGCGTGCGGTAGCCTTCCATCTCGATGGTTGAATAATGCGCAAACACATCTTCACCGCCCCCTTCAGGGCAGATGAATCCGAAACCTTTGGCATTGTTAAACCACTTCACCGTTCCTTGAGCCATACCTCGACTTCCTTCTTCTTGAGTCCTTCCCAAATGATCTTGTAATCACTCTCCGCTGCCCATATAACGAAAGGTAAGCACTGGAGAGTGGCAGCGTTCGAGCGCTGACATCTACCAATTAACAAAAAGATAACAACGCAGTCAAGGGGTAAAAGCGCCCTTTACGTGACGGCAACATCAAAATGGAGTGACTAAGCTTTTACCATGAGCAGAGACACCGAGCTTGATCATGTCGTAGAACATGAAAAGCAATCCCAGGAGGTCGAGCCACCTCCGATGTATCGGGTCGTCCTGAATAACGACGACTACACTCCGATGGAGTTCGTGGTTGAGGTACTGACCAGGTTCTTCACTATGACTCCGGAACAGGCGACAGAGGTGATGCTGACTGTTCATTACAAGGGGAAGGGCGTTTGTGGGGTGTTTACTCACGATGTCGCTGAGACCAAAGCTGCACAGGTGAATCGTTACGCCCGTGAGCACGAGCATCCCTTGCTGTGCTCCACGGAGAGAGCCTGATGCGAACACTAGGGGTAATGGGGAGCGCACATGCTGAATAAAGACCTGGAAATCACGCTGAACAACGCGTTTCAACAGGCCCGGCGCAGCCGTCATGAGTTCATGACGGTCGAACACCTGCTGCTGGCGCTACTCGAAAACCCCTCTGCCCGCGAAGCCCTGGAGGCGTGCGGCGCCAGAATTGAAAACCTCCGTCAGGAGGTGTCCGTGTTCATCGAGCAAACCACACCGTTGATCCCCGATGACGATACCGAGCGGGAAACCCAACCGACGTTGGGCTTCCAGCGGGTGTTGCAGCGGGCGGTGTTCCATGTTCAGAGCAGCGGACGCAACGAAGTCTCCGGTGCCAATGTGCTGGTGGCTATCTTCTCCGAGCAGGAGTCCCAGGCGGTCTACCTGCTGCGCAAATCCGATGTGTCCCGCCTTGATGTGGTGAACTTCATCGCCCATGGCGTCGTCAAGCGCGACAGCCAGGATGAGGATTCATTCGGCAGCGCCGACAGCAACGAAAGCACCTTCACCGAGAAAGAGGAGGAGGGCGGTGAAAAGCTTGAGAACTTCGCCACCAACCTCAACAAGCTGGCCGTCAATGGTCGCATCGACCCGCTGATCGGACGCGACCAGGAGCTGGAGCGGACCATCCAGGTGCTGTGCCGCCGACGCAAGAACAACCCCCTGCTGGTGGGCGAAGCGGGCGTCGGTAAAACCGCCATTGCGGAAGGGCTGGCGTATCGCATTACCCAGGACGAGGTGCCTGAGGTGATGCAGGGCTGCACCATCTACAGCCTGGACATGGGCGCGCTGCTGGCGGGCACCAAGTACCGCGGCGATTTTGAGAAGCGCTTCAAGTTCGTGCTGAAACAGCTGCAACGGGATGAGAAGGCGATCCTCTTTATTGACGAGATCCACACCATCATCGGCGCCGGTGCCGCCAGTGGCGGCATGATGGACGCCTCCAACCTGCTCAAACCCCTGCTGTCCAGTGGCCGGATGCGCTGCATCGGGTCTACTACCTATCAGGAGTATCAGGGGATCTTTGAGAAGGACCGGGCGCTGGCCCGTCGATTCCAGAAGATCGATGTGGTCGAGCCGACCGTAGCGGAAACCACCCAAATCCTGATGGGGCTGAAGAGCCGCTACGAGGACCACCACCAGGTGCGCTACACCCAGGCGGCACTGAGTGCGGCCTCCAGTCTGGCGGCCAAGCACATCAATGAACGCCATCTGCCCGACAAGGCGATCGACGTGATCGACGAGGCCGGCGCGCGCATGGCGATGCTGCCGGTGTCCAAGCGTAAGAAGACCATCAACGTTTCTGACATTGAGGCGATCGTGGCGAAGATCGCGCGGATCCCGCCCAAGTCCGTATCGGCTACCGATAAAGAGGTGCTGCAGAATCTGGACCGCAACCTCAAGATGGTGGTGTTCGGCCAGGACCCGGCCATCGAGGCCCTGACCGCCGCCATCCGCCTTGCCCGCAGTGGCCTGGGCACCGAAGGCAAACCGGTGGGCAACTTCCTGTTCGCCGGCCCGACCGGTGTGGGGAAAACCGAGGTGACGCAACAGCTGGCCCGCCAGTTGGGGGTGGAGCTGATCCGCTTCGACATGTCCGAGTACATGGAACGTCACAGCGTCAGCCGTCTGGTGGGCGCCCCTCCGGGCTACGTGGGTTACGATCAGGGCGGCCTGCTGACCGATGCGGTGCTTAAGCACCCGCACTCCGTGGTGCTGCTGGACGAGATCGAGAAGGCCCACCCGGACGTTTACAACCTGCTGCTGCAGGTAATGGATCACGGCACGTTGACCGACAACAACGGCCGCAAGGCGGACTTCCGCAACGTGATCCTGGTGATGACCACCAACGCCGGTGTGCAGGAAACCATCCGCAAGTCCATTGGCTTCAAGCAACAGGACCACAGCTTCGATGCGATGAGCGAGATCAACCGGGTGTTCACGCCGGAGTTCCGCAACCGTCTTGACTCCATCATCTGGTTCAATCACCTGGATATGCAGGTGATCGCCAAGGTCGTGGACAAGTTCCTGGTGGAGCTGCAGGCGCAGCTGGACGCCAAGGGCGTGTGCATGACGGTGACCGAGGACGCGCGGGTCTGGCTTGCGGAGAAGGGCTACGACCGGGATATGGGCGCTCGCCCGATGGCCCGCCTGGTTCAGGAGGAGATCAAGAAGCCGTTGGCCAACGAGATCCTGTTTGGCCAGTTGCAGAAGGGGGGCCGGGTAACGGTCGACCTGGGCGAGGGCGGCTTAACCTTCCTCTATCCGGAAGCGGTGGCCGAGGCCACAACCTAATAAAAAGCCCGGCACTGCCGGGCTTTTTCATCTCAGGGATGACCGATCAACGAGAACGGAACACGATGCGACCCTTGGTCAGATCGTAGGGGGTCAGCGCCACAGTCACAGTGTCGCCTGTCAGAATGAGGATGTCGTGTTTACGCATTTTGCCGGAGATGTGGGCGGTAACCACGTGTCCGTTTTCCAGTTCCACTCGGAACATGGTGTTGGGCAGGGTTTCCAGAACCGTGCCCTGCATCTCGATGCTGTCTTCTTTTGCCATCTAGCAAATCATCCCGTTAAGTCTGAGAAAAAATCCGGCGTATCATGCCGCAAAAGACCTGCGCTGTAAAGGCGTCAGCCCCGCCAATCCAGCCACTGCTGGCCCTCAAGCCGTTGCAATGGCTGGAAGTGCGTCTTGTACGCCATCTTTGGGCAGGCGTCGATTTGGTAGCCCAAGTATAGATAGTCCCGGCCCAGCTGCTGCGCCAGGCCAACCTGGGCCAGAATAGCCCGGGTGCCAAGGGAGCGTTCCGCCAGCGCCGGTTGGAAAAAGGTGTAGGTGGCGGACAGGCTGTGGGGCAGCAGATCCGTGACGGCCACCAGCGCCAGCTCGTCGTCGAGCCACGCTTCTAGATAGAGCTGCTCCAGCCAGTCGCACACCAGGAAACGCTCAAACTGGTCGAGTGAAGGCGGGTACATGGGGCCGTCATGGTGGCGCTGGCAGATGTACTCCAGGTAGAGCGCCTGCTGCTCCGGCGTGGGGCGGGTGGTGACCCGCCACTGCAGATCGCGGTTCTTACTGATCACCCGTTTTTGCGAGCGGCTCGGGCGGAAGCGCTGAACCGGCAGCCTCACCGGCACACAGGCCTGGCAGCCGAGACAGTGAGGGCGGTATATCTGTCCTCCGGAGCGACGAAACCCCAGCGCCAGCAGCTGCTCAAACTGGCCGCCGTCGACGGACTCGCGGTTGACCAGAAGCTGCTCGAACTGGTCGGGCAGGTAACTGCAGGGAAAGCTTTGGCTCAGCCCCAGGCTGAGGTGACGAATGTCAGACATCGAACTCGTACATCCCGGGCTGCCAGGTGGCATCTGGCATCGGTTAGTCCCTCAGGGCGTGGAGGCGCTCAAGAAACTGCATCCGCGGCACCATCCGGGCGCCCAGGCTGAGCAGGTGGTCGTTAGGCACCTGGGCGTCGATCATCTGGCCTCCGGCCCGGGAAAAGTGGCTCGACAGCGCCCAGAAAGCGGCCTTTGAGGCGTTGCTGGCCCGATGGAACATCGACTCGCCACAAAAGACGCCCCCCAGTGCCAGTCCATACAGTCCGCCGACCAGGGTTTGCCCCTGCCACACCTCAATGGAGTGTGCGTGGCCTCGCCGGTGCAGCTGGCGATAGGCGTATTGCATGTCGGGGCTGATCCAGGTGCCGTCCTGTTTGGCCCGGGGGGCGGCACAGGCGACGATCACCTCGTCAAAGGCGAGATTGATGCTGAACTGCCAGCCTTGCTGCCGTACCGCCTTTTTCAGGCTGCGGGGCGGGACAAAGTCAGGGGCGTCAAAGACCGCCCGGGGGTCGGGGCTCCACCAGAGAATGGGATCCCCGGGATTAAACCAGGGGAAGATGCCGTTTCGATAGGCGTGCAGCAAACGGTCGCAGCTGAGGTCTCCCCCGATGGCGAGTAATCCGTTGGGCTCCTCGAGCGCCTGATGCGCCGGCGGGAACCACTGTGCGTGTTGATTCAGATAGCTTACGGCGCTGACCATATTGGGCTTATAGTAAGGGCATGGTAATGACCGGGCGGGGTTCCCATGCTGATAAAACGTCTTTCCCTGATGCTGATAGGTTTCATTCTAGCGGCCAATGCGCTGGCAAACTACAACCGTAACCAGGCCGTGCCTGTCGACAAAGTGGTGTACGGTGCGGTTGAGTCAGTCAGGGAGGTGAGCCGGCAGGAGTTGATTGAGGATCGACACCGCGGCTGGAAGGTGTTTGGCGGTGCCCTGATTGGCGGGGTGATTGGCCACCAGTTTGGCGGCGGCAGCGGCCAGGATGTAGCGACGATACTGGGGGCGCTGGCGGGGGCCGGTCTGGCCAACCGCTCCGCCGGGCAGTACCAGGTGCAACAGTACCGTCTTGTCGAGCTGATGATACTGACGGAAGCGGATGAGCGGCTGATGGTGATCCAGGACTATGACCCTGGCATGGTGTTTCGCGCCGGACAAACCGTCAGGGTGGTGTACCTTTCTGGCGGCCAGGTTCGAGTCGATAGAGCGATGTAAGAGGGGCGCGTCCTGAACGGAGTCCGTTCTTGGCGGAGGCACGTCTTAGCGATGTAAAAATCCACCTGCATAGCAGGTGGCATTAACAATGCCCCCTCTAAGGGGGC
>CAZWED010000196.1:0-6664 GCA_964632645.1 uncultured Ferrimonas sp.
GACCGAACACCACTTCATCGGGAAAGCGGAATCGCATCGGTTGCTGGTAGTTGTCCAGCTCCAGCAGGAAGTGGCGCACCTCCCGGGGCATACGACGCTCCTCCCGGAACGCGGGCCGGCCATCTTTGTCCACCAGATAGAAATTCATCCGGAACTCCCGCCCCCGCTCATCGCGGTAGTGGCGCAGGGAGTGGGCCAGGTGGCGCCACTGCTGCGGTGGCGTCTCAACCAGGCGCTCGGCGGTGCGGCTGAGCAGCGTGGCCAGGCGCGGGTCCAGCGGCTCCCGGTCGAACTGCTTTTGCAGGTAGGGCAGGCCGATCACCAGTCCGAGCACCAGCGACGAGGTGATCCAGAACGCCAGGAGAAGTTTAAAAAACAGGTGGTTGGGCAGTTTCACGTTCAGTCCAGCCAGATGTAGCCTTTGCCCCGCACGGTCTTGACCCGGGGGCGATGGTCGGCGCGCTCGGGCAGTTTGCGACGGAGGTTGGAGAGGTGCATGTCGAGGCTGCGATCAAAGGGCATCAGCTTCTTGCCCAGCACGGTTTCGGAGAGGGTGTCTTTGCTCACCAGCTCGCCGGGGCGCAGGGTCAGTTCATGCAGCAGGCTGAACTCTGTGGCGGTCAGCGGCAGCAGGGCGTCACCCGCCCAGGCCTCCTGGCGACGGGGGTACAGCCTGAGGTCGTCGCAGACCAGTTCATCCTGGCCGTGGCTGACGCCCTCGTGGTCGCGGGTGCGCCGCAGAATCGCCCGTATCCGGGCAATCAGCTCACGGTCGTTAAAGGGCTTGGGCAGGTAGTCATCGGCGCCGATCTCCAGCCCCACCACCCGGTCGATGTCATCGCCGCGGGCGGTCAGCATCAGTACCGGAACGTTGCTCTTCTGGCGCAACTGGCGCAGCAGGTCGAAACCGTTCAGGCCCGGCAGCATCACATCCAGCAGCACCAGATCATGGTCGCCGCTCTGGGCTGCCGTCAGACCCGAGGGACCATCCTGGCACACCGTCAGGCTAAAGCCCTCCAGCTCCAACAGCTGCCCCAGCAGCTCGCACAGTCCCTGATCGTCTTCAACCAGCAGGATTCGATTCATCACTCATGACTCCAGTATGTTACAGGGCAAGCCTAACCCAAGGGGGAAAAGGCCCCAAGCAACCTTTACACTGTTTTACCCGACCTAGACCCTGTTTGACATTGACCTTGGTACGCTCATCAACGTCGACTTAACCAAGAGGACTACCCCCATGAAAACCTCCGTCAAACTGCTTGTCATCGGTGCCCTGGCGTCCACCTCCCTGATGGCTGTTGCCAAAGGTGGCGATGGCGAATATCGCTGCGAGATGCGTGGTCAGGGCGGCCACCACGGCCAGGGCTACCATCAGGAGAAGCGCGGTCACCACGGCGGTGATGTGCGCAAGATGCTGCGCGGGCTGGACCTGACTGCCGAGCAGAAAACCCAGATCCAGGCGCTGATCGAGGCGGCCCATGTGGACAAGCCGAAGCGCGACATGGCCAAGATGGAAGCGCACATGGCGGCCCGTCACGCCCTGATGACCCAGCCCACCTTTGACGAGGCGGCGGCGCGCGAAATGATCCGTGAGCGCCAGGCCAATATGGCCGATCGGGCACTGGCTCGCATGAAGCTGCAACACGACATCATCCAGGTGCTGACGGATGAGCAGAAGGCCAAACTGGCCGAGCGTCACGCCGAGCGAATGGAGCGATTCCGCGCCCATCACGGTGAGTGAAGTGATACACTGGGCGGCACCAAATTCTCATCGTTTTCATCCTGATGTCGCCCACCTCTTCTGAGCAGTACGCCTTCTGGATCCGCCTGGCCACCCGAGCGTCGGTGGCCACGGCGACCCTCCTTATCCTGACCAAACTGGTCGCCTGGTTTTACTCCGGCTCCGCCAGTATGTTGGCCTCCCTCACCGACTCCATGATGGATGCCATGGCCTCACTGGTGAATTTCTACGCCCTGCGGGTGGCCCTGCTGCCGGCGGACAAGCACCATCGCTTTGGCCACGGCAAGGCGGAACCGCTGGCCACCCTGGTGCAGGCCGGATTCATTATGGGCTCGGCGATGCTGTTGCTGTTCCACGGCGGTGAGCGCCTGCTGAACCCCACACCGGTGTCCCACTCCACCCTGGGGGTTGGCGTCACCCTGTTTGCTATGGCGGCAACCCTGGTGTTGCTGGCCATTCAGAAACGGGCCGTGGCGGTGACCCGCTCCACCGCCGTGGCGGCGGACGCGCTGCACTACCGTACCGATTTGCTGCTCAATGCCGCCGTCTTGCTGGCACTGGTGCTTTCTGCGCAGGGTCTGATCTGGGCCGATGGCCTGTTTGCCGTGCTGATCGCCCTCTACATTGGCCACGGCGCCTGGGGGCTGGGCTACGAAGCGGTGCAGCTGCTGCTGGACCGGGAAGTGGAGCCGGAGGTGCGCGAACAGGTGGAAGTGCTGGCCACCCGTGACCCTGAGGTCAAAGGCGTGCATGACCTGCGCACCCGCCGCTCTGGCCATACCCTGTATGTGCAGATGCACCTGGAGCTGGACGGCAATCTGCCGCTGCGCGAAGCGCATGACCTGGCGGATGCCGTAGAGTGCCGTATCAAGGCGGCGTTCCCCGGCTCGGATGTGATCGTCCACCAGGACCCGGTATAAAAAAAGCGCGCCATTCGGCGCGCTTTTTTAATCGTCCATATTGAGCTCTTTGAGCTTGCGGGTGAGGGTGTTTCGACCCCACCCCAGCAGCCGCGCCGCCTCCTGCTTATGGCCGCGGGTGTGGCTCAGGGCGGTGGTCAGCAGGGTGCGCTCAAAGGCGGGTTGGGCGTCTTCCAGCAGGTTGGTGTCGCCGTTGGCCAGCGCCTGGCTGGCCCAGTTGGCCAGCAGCGTGGTCCAGTCGCCCTCCTGACCCGCCTCGCCTCCGGCAGCGAGGGGGCTTGTCCGGGTTTTCAACTCCGGCGGCAGGTCATCCGCCAGGATCTCCTGTCCGGAGGCCATCACCGTCATCCAGCGGCAGGCGTTTTCCAGCTGCCGGACGTTGCCGGGCCAGGGCAGGGCGCACAGGCGCTGCTCCGCCTCTTTGCTCAGCCGCTTGGGTTCGACCCCGAGTTCCGCGGCCGCGGCGGCCAGGAAGTGGCGGGTCAGGGCGGGGATGTCTTCCGCCCGCTCCTTGAGCGGCGGCAGTTGAATGCGGATGACGTTGAGACGGTGGAACAGGTCCTCCCGGAATTTGCCTTCGGCCACCCGCTGCTCCAGGTCCTGGTGCGTGGCGGCCACGATGCGCACGTCCACCTTGATGGCGCTGTGGCCGCCCACGCGATAAAACTGGCCATCGGCCAGCACCCGCAACAGCCGGGTTTGCACATCCAGCGGCATGTCGCCGATCTCATCCAGAAACAGGGTGCCGCCATTGGCCTGCTCAAAGCGCCCCTGGCGCACCGACGCCGCGCCGGTGAAGGCCCCTTTCTCATGGCCAAACAGCTCCGATTCGATCAGATCTTTGGGGATGGCCGCCATATTGAGCGCGACAAACGGGGCGGAGGAGCGGGGGCTGTGCTTGTGCAGGGCGTGGGCCACGAGCTCCTTACCGGTGCCTGACTGGCCGTTGATCAGGACACTGATGGAGGAGCGGGAGAGGCGACCGATGGCACGAAACACCTCCTGCATGGCGGGGGCTTCACCAATGATCCCCGGCACCGCTTCGCCGGTGTCGGCGGGCTGGGGTGTGCGCGCCGCAGCGTGCTCCAGCGCCCGGCGCACCAGTGCCAGCGCCTCATCGATGTCGAACGGTTTGGGCAGGTATTCGAAAGCGCCGGACTGGTAGGCGCCCACGGCGGAATCCAGATCGGAGTGGGCGGTCATGATGATCACCGGCAGGTCCGGATAGTGTTGCTTGATCCGCTCCAGCAGGGTCAGGCCATCGGTGCCCGGCATGCGGATGTCGGACAGGATCACCTGGGGCTGGCTGGCTTCCAGCGCCTGCCATAGCGACTCGGCATTGGCGAAGCTGGCCGTTGAGAGGGCTTCCCGCTTGAGGGCGCGCTCCAGTACCCAGCGGATGGAGCTGTCGTCATCGAGGATCCAGACTTGTTCGCTCATTGCGCCTCCTTGGAAAACGTCATCGGCAGGAATAGGGTGAATTCGGTGTGACCCGGCCAGCTCTCCAGTTCGATGCGTCCCTGGTGCTGACTGACGATCTTCTGGGCGATGGAGAGCCCCAGGCCGCTGCCGTCGGCCTTATTGGTCACCATCGGGTAAAACAGGGTGTCCTGAATGTCGGGGTCGATGCCGGGGCCATCATCCATGATGCTGACCGCCACCACCTGGCGGTGGCGCCGTCCGGCGATGGTCATCTGCCCCTGGCTGCGGGTGCGCAGCGTGATGCAGCCTCGTCCCTCGGTGGCCTGCACCGCGTTGCGGACAATGTTGAGCAACGCCTGTTGCAGCTGCTCCGCTTCCATCACGAAGTCGGGGATAGAGGGGTCGTAATCCCGTTCAATACGCAGCGTGTCCGGCGCTTCCATTTCACACAGGCGGGCCACCTGCTCGAGGATCCGGTGCACATTGCCCTCCGCCCAGGTGCCGGGGTATTGGGGGCCGAGCAGGCGATCCACCAGGCTGCGCAGCCGGTCAGACTGCTCGATGATGATGCTGGTGAACTCCTTCAGCTCCGGGTCGGTGAGTTCCCGTTCCAGCAGTTGCGCCGCGCCGCGCAGGCCCCCCAGCGGGTTCTTGATCTCGTGCGCGAGGCCGCGAACCAGCAGCTGTGCCGCGTGCTGCTGGGCGTAGTGCTGCAACTCCTGGCTGATGCGTTGCTGATGATCCACCACCCGGGCTTCCACCAGGATCTGGCCGCTCTCAAGGGGAGTGAAAATCAGGTCGATGGTGTGGTGCTGGCCATCCAGAGTGACCAGGGAGACGGCGTAGAGCGATTGCCCCTGCTCCCGTGCCAGGGTTTGGCGAAGCAGCGCGGTGTCGGTGCCGAGCTGACTGTAGAGGGTGGGCGCGGACTGGCCGAGCAGCCGCCGCTGGCCCAGGCCCAGAAGCTGCTCAGCCGCATGGTTGGCGTAGTGCACCTGAAGCTGAGCATCCAGCACCAGTACGGCGGTGGAGAGTTGATGCAGATAATCGGGATCCGGCTGGCGATCCATGGTGGTGCGGTCCTCTTTGCCCTGGCATTGTGCACCACCTTAGCACTGCACCAATTTGGTGCAAAGCGCTTTTCCGTCAGGATCCCCCGTCAGAGCGCGGCTGTGGGCGCGGTTTCGGGGCAGTCAGCTGGGAATGGCGGTGCAGATAAACCGTCCTTTTGGCACTTGATGCAAGGACTTTGCCGTTTTCGTCAATCACCCGGGCCTGGACCAGATGTTCGCCCCGATCCAGATTATCCAGGGCGAAAGACCCGCCACCGCCCACGGTGCGAATCACCTTGCCATCGAGCAGCAGTTCGACGCGATGGTCCGCCAGCAGGTCGGGTTCGAGGGCGATATTGAGGTTCAGCTGACCATTGTTGTCGCGCACCGTTGCGCCCTGGGCGGGCTCGGTCAGTCGGATGCGGTACATGGGCGAGTCGACCACCTGGGGCGGGGGCGTGGTGCCGGAGGGTTTGGCCAGGATGATGGTGGAGGCCTTGCTGGTGTCGACCTCGATGATCTCTGCACCATCCTTGGGCTTATCGGAGTAATGGACTTGTCCCTGGCTGTCGGTCCATTTGTAGATCTTGGCCAGGCCCTGTGGCGCCAGCAGCACGGCGATGGCCAGCAGGATCAGTTGGCGTCCCATGTCTCGCTCCTTGTCGATGGTTTCTTGCACAGTGTAGTGACCTGAACGGAAAAAGCCCATCCTTTCGGATGGGCTTTTGGTGCTCTTAGTTCTTGTTTTTATTAGGGGTACAGAGCGTGCTTCACTTCCAGTGAACCGGCGCGTCGTTAGACGCTGTAATACATTTCGAACTCAACCGGGTGCGTGGTCATGTTCAGGCGCTCCACTTCGCTGCGCTTCAGCTTGATGTAGGAGTTGATGAAATCATCGGAGAACACGCCACCGGCGGTCAGGAAGGCGCGGTCCGCGTCCAGGCAATCCAGCGCCTGCTCCAGGCTGGAGGCCACAGTCGGGATCTCGGCGGCTTCTTCGGCCGGCAGGTCGTACAGGTCCTTGTCCATGGCATCGCCCGGATGGATCTTGTTGATGATGCCGTCCAGGCCGGCCATCAGCATGGCGGAGAAGGCCAGGTAGGGGTTGGCTGTCGGATCCGGGAAGCGAACTTCGATGCGGCGACCTTTCGGGCTCGGCACAATCGGAATACGAATGGACGCGGAGCGGTTACGGGCGGAGTAAGCCAGCATCACCGGGGCTTCGAAGCCAGGAACCAGACGCTTGTAGGAGTTGGTGGAGGCGTTGGCAAAGGCGTTGATGGCACGGGCGTGCTTGATGATACCGCCGATGTAGTACAGCGCGGTCTCGGACAGGCCGCCGTACTTGTCGCCGGCAAACAGGTTCACGCCGTCTTTGCTCAGGGACTGGTGGCAGTGCATGCCGGAACCGTTATCGCCCACCAGCGGCTTGGGCATGAAGGTGGCGGATTTGCCGTAAACGTGGGCCACGTTGTGGATCACGTACTTCAGCACCTGCAGTTCGTCCGCTTTCTCAACGATGCTGTTGA
>CAZWED010000197.1:0-6636 GCA_964632645.1 uncultured Ferrimonas sp.
CGCTGGGGTCTGGACGGCGCCCAGAGGGCCAGTTTCGACCTGCCGGAGAACCTGGAGCAAAACACCTGGGCGTTTGGCCTCCGGCGCATGCTGCTGGGCTACGCGGTGGGGCAGGGGGACCCCTGGGCGGGGATCGAACCCTTTGAGGAGATTGGCGGGCTGGATGCCGCCTTGGTGGGCGGCGTGGCCCGTCTGTTGTCGCGGCTGGAGGCGCTCTGGCGCTTGCTGGCGGCACCGCACACCCCCGCCGAGTGGGTGGGCCAGCTCCGGACGCACCTGCAGGCGCTGTTCCTGCCCCAGGATGAAGAGGAAACCGTGATCCTGGCGCGGCTCGATGAGGCTCTGGCGCAATGGCTGGAAGCCTGTGAGGTGGGCGGCATCAGCGAACCGTTGCCGATCACCGTGGCGCGGGAGATCTGTCTGGCGCCGTTTGGTGAGGAGGGGGTCTCCCAGCGCTTCCTGGCGGGCAAGATCAACTTCTGTACCCTGATGCCGATGCGGGCGATCCCGTTCCGCCAGGTGTGCCTGCTGGGGTTGAATGACGAGGACTATCCCCGCAGTCGTCCGGCCATGGACTTTGACCTGCTGGCCGCCGGTGGCCTGACCGATGGACAGGGCCAACGCATCCCCAACCAGTACCGTCCCGGGGATCGCTCCCGTCGGGAGGATGACCGCTACCTGTTCCTTGAAGCCCTGATGGCGGCCCGGGACCAAATCTACTTCAGTTACGTGGGCCGCAACGCCCGCGATAACGCCGAGCGCACCCCTTCGGTGCTGCTCGGGCAACTGCAGGACCACCTTAGAGCCGGCTACGTGCTGGCACAGGGTGGAGACCTGCTGGAACACCTGACCACACTGCACCCGCTGCAGCCCTTCAGCCGGGCCTACTTCGGTGAGGGGCAGGACAAAAGGCTGCACACCTATGCCCGCGAGTGGTATGACGCCCACCAGGGCGAAGCGGCGGCGCCCGATGCCGTGCTGGCCCCCTGGCAACCGCAGGCGCCCATCGTGCTGGCGGATCTTGCCGCCCTGCTGCGTGACCCGGTGAAGCTGCTGATGACCCGACGCCTCGGGATCTGGTTTGGTGAGGACACCGAAGCGGCGGAAGACCTGGAACCGTTTGCCCTGGACGGGCTGGTCAGCTTCCGCATCCGTGACGAGTTGATGACGGTGCTCAACCAGCATCGCGACGCGCCACCGGAGCAGCGGGCGGCGGCGCTGTCTGCCCGGATGGCCCGATTGGGCGGCCGGGGGCAACTGCCGCTGGGCGCGTTTGCCGAACTGGCCACCTCAAACCTGGCGGAACCCACCCTGGCCGCGTTTGAGCGGGCCCGGCAGCTCGTTGGCCGCTGCGAGGAAGCGGAGGATCTGGAGTGCTACTACAAACACGGCGCGCTGGAGCTGGAAGACTGGCTCAGCGGCCTGTATGCGCAGGGAGGCAGTCATTTCCGCCTGCGCACACTGCCCCAGGCCATCGGCGCCCGGGGGCAGCTGAAAAATCCGATGCACGCGCTTGAGTTGTACCTGGGGCATCTTGTGGGGTGCGCCGGGGGACTGAGCCTGACCAGCTACCTGGTGGGGGCAGACACCGCCTTTATGTTGGCCCCGATGCCGGGAGCGGACGCCCGACAACAACTGACCACCCTGATGAACCACTACCTGAACGCCATGACCAGCCCGCAACCGGTGGCCCCCCGTGCGGCCCTGGCCTACCTCGCCGAACGGGAGAAGGACGAGGAGAACGAGTCGGCCGCCCTGGCGAAGGCCGCGGAAGCCTATGAGGGCGGGTTTGCCTTTACCGGTGACCGGGATCGCAGCCCCTATCTGCGTCGCCAGTTTCCCAGTTTTGCCGAGTTTGACGAGGCCTCGTTTCAGGCGCTCGCCCTGGCGCTATACCAGCCTTTGCGTGCGATGGAGGAGGTGAACCATGGCGCATAAACTGGATGCCCTGACCTTTCCGCTGCACGGCACCCGCCTGATTGAGGCCAGTGCCGGCACCGGCAAAACTTACACCATCGCCGCGCTCTACCTGAGGCTGGTACTCGGCCACGGCGATGACGCGGCGCATCAGCGACCGCTCACCCCGGACGAAATCCTGGTGGTAACCTTCACCAAGGCGGCCACCGAGGAGCTGAAAGATCGCATCCGCGCCCGCCTGGTGGAGGGGGCCGCCTGTTTCCGTGGGTTGAGCGAGCCGGATGAGTACCTGCGCAACCTGATGGCGGACTTTGCGCCGGAGGCACACCCCCGCTGCGCCCTGATGCTGGACCAGGCCGCCCAACGGATGGATCTGGCCGCCGTGCACACCATCCACGGCTGGTGTCAGCGGATGCTGCGGGAGCACGCCTTTGATTCCGGCAGCCTGTTCAGCCAGGAGATGGAGGCGGACACCACGCCGCTGCGTGAAGAGGCGGTGCGGGATTACTGGCGTCGCTTTCTCTATCCCCAACCCCGTCCGGTGCTGGCCGCCATCACTGCGCTGTACGCCAGCCCCGAGGCGCTGGAGCAGGCAGTGTTGCCGCTGCTTGGCCCGCTGGGGCAGGGCGAGGCCCCGGCCGATCCCTTCGCGCTGCTTAACGAACGCGCCCGGGCGGTGGCGGAAACCAAGTCCCGTTGTCGGGTGGAGTGGCCCAACTTTGTTGCGCAGTTCAACGACGCCGTGGCCAACAAATGGGTCAAGGGCAATATGGTTAAGGCGGCCCAGCTGGAGAACCTGACGGCCTGGCTGGAGGGCAGCGACGAGCTGCCGCTGGACAACGCCGGCAAGGTGATGGCCCGCTACACCACCGGCACCTTTGCCGACGCCCTGTCGGCCAGCGGCAAGAAGCAGCCGACCACGGTGGCCGATTCCCCGGTGCTGGCGGCACTGGAAAACCTGGCCCGTCAGCTGGCCGGCAATCCGGTCAAAGCCGCGTTGCTGCGCCACTGCGCCCATTGGGTGGCCCAGCGCGTGGCGGCGGAAAAGCGGCGTCGGGCGCAACTCGATTTTGATGACCTGATTAAGGATCTTGGCGCCGCGCTGGAGCGGGAACACCGGGCCGGTGGCGACAAACTGGCGGCGGCGATTCGCCACCAGTTCCCGGTGGCCCTGATCGACGAGTTTCAGGACACCGACCAGGTGCAGTACCGTCTGTTCCAGCGCCTCTATCTGGACCAGCCCGGCACGGCGCTGCTGATGATCGGTGACCCCAAACAGGCGATCTACGGCTTCCGGGGGGCGGACATCCAGACCTACCTCAAGGCCCGGCGGGACACCGAGGGGCGCCATTACACCCTGGACACCAACTATCGCTCCACCCAGGCGATGGTGGACGCCGCCAACGCGGTGTTCCAGCTCGGGGAGCGGCACCCTGAGGGGCCGTTCCTGCATGGTGACGAGATCCCCTTCCTGCCGGTGCGGGCCAATGGCCGCAAAGAGACCCTGATGGACGGCGAGCACGAACTGCCCGCCATGACCCTCTGGTGGGACGAGGACGCCGAAGACGGGGTGTTCAGCAAAGGCGAATACCTGGCCCGCCAGGCCGAAGCCTGTGCGGAGGAGATCACCCGGCTGTTGAACGGCGCCGGGCAGGGGCAGGTCGGCTTCGACAAAGCGGGGCAGCGCGCTCCCCTGGCGGCGGCGGACATTGCCGTACTGGTGCGCGATTTTCGCGAAGCGGGGGCGGTACGCGATGCGTTGTCTGCCCGCGGGGTGCGCTCTGTTTACCTGTCCGACAAGGATTCGGTGTTTGCGTCCGAGGAGGCTGAAGCGCTGCAACGCATTCTGCAGGCCGTGGCCCACCCGAGCGAGCGCGCCATCAAGGCGGCGCTGGCCACCGCGGTGCTGGGCTTCAGCTGGGCCGCGCTGGACGCGTTCAACCACGATGAACTGGCCTGGGAGCGGGAGCTGGCCCAATTCCGGGAGCTGAAACTCTGCTGGCAACGCCAGGGTGTGTTGCCGATGATCCGCCGCCTGTTGGCGCATTACGGGGTCGCGCGTCGGGCGCTGGCGGATCCCCGCTACGGCGAACGGCGCCTGACCAATCTGCTGCACCTGGCGGAACTGCTGCAGAGCGCCTCGGCGCAGCTGGACGGGGAGCTGGCGCTGATCCGTTTCCTCGCCGAGCAGCGGGAGACGGGCTCGCTGGGGGATGAGCAGGTGTTGCGACTGGAATCGGACGCGGCACTGGTGAAAGTGATCACCATCCACAAATCCAAGGGGCTTGAATATCCGCTGGTGTTTCTGCCCTTTATTGCCGGTTATCGTGAAGCGTCCGACCGGGGCGGCGTGCTGTTCTACCGGGATGAACAGGGTAACAAGACCCTGACCTTTGAGGCCGACGAGGAGGCCCGTACGGCCGCGGACAACGAGCGTCTGGAGGAGGACCTGCGCCTGCTCTACGTGGCGCTGACCCGGCCCCGTCACGGCTGCTACCTCGGTCTGGCGCCGGTCAAGATGAGCCGACGGGGCAAGCGCGGTGTGCCGGATCTGCATCGGGGGGCCCTGGGCTGCCTGTTGGGGGCCGGCGCCGAGTTGGATGCCGCCGGTATCCGGGCGGCACTGGAAGCGCTGGCACAACAGGCGGGCATCACCCTGTCCGCCCCGCCAGCCCCGACCGGCGCTCTGCTGGAGAGCCGGGACAACGAAGCCGCGCTGGTGGCACCGCCGTTGTACCGCCGCAGCCCGCAGCGTCCCTGGTGGATCGCCTCCTACTCCGCGCTGCTCTCCGGGATGAGTGCGGATCACAGCGTCTCCGGCCTGCCGGAACGCCTGATGGAAGTGCAGGACGAGCTCGAGCAGGAGACGGTGCAGACCCCGGCTGAAGGCACCATCCACGCGTTTCCCAAGGGGGCGATGCCCGGCACCTTCCTGCATGACCTGTTTGAGTGGGCGGCGGGTGAGGGGCAGGCCGCGCAGGGCCGTGGCTTTGCCGGCATTGCGGAGACCGTGCTGACCCGCGAGATCGACACCCGCTGCGAACGCCACGGTTACGAACTTCATGCGCCGGTGCTGAATCCGTGGTTCCGCGACGCCCTGTCGCTGCCCCTGGCACTGCCCACCGGCACCGTCAGTCTGGCGGGACTGGATCAGGTGCAGGCGGAGATGGAGTTCTGGATCGCCGCCAATCAACTCGACGTGATGGCGCTGGACAGTCTGGTCCGGGAAGCGGTCTGGCCCGGAGAGGCCCGGCCGCAACTGCGTCCCGGTCAGGTCAACGGCATGCTCAAGGGCTTTATCGATTTGACCTTCCGTCACGGCGATCGTTATTACGTGGCGGACTACAAATCCAACTACCTGGGGGCCGACGAGCGGGCCTACACCGCCGAGGCGATGCGCCAGGCGATGCTGGAGCACCGTTATGACCTGCAGGCGGTGCTCTATACCCTGGCCCTGCACCGGCTGTTGCAGGCGCGACTGCCGGATTATGACTTCGACCGCCACATTGGCGGCGGTCTTTACCTGTTTTTACGGGGCCTCAGCGCCCACCATCCGGGCAACGGGGTGGTGACGGTGCCGGTGGGCCGCGAGTTGATTGAACAACTGGACGCCCGCTTTCGCGGCGCGGCCCTGGAGAGCCTGAGTCATGATTGACGCCCAAGCCACTGCCAACGGGTTGTGGGACGCACTGGAACAGTATGTGGAGCAGGGCTGGCTGCGGGCGCTGGACCTCGAGCTGGCCCGCTGGCTGGCGCAGCAGAAACCGGAAACGCCGGAAGCGGTGTTGCTGGCTGCGGTCCTGACCAGCCACCAGCTTGGGCGTGGCCACATCTGCCTGGACCTGCCTGCCCTGCTGGCGGATCCGGACACCCTGCTGGCGTTGCCGCCGGGGGGGCGGCGGGCCGAATCCCGCCCTGCCGACTGGCTGGCCGGCTATCGCCTTGCGCACTGGCTTGATGCCCTGGCCAACGCCGAGGTGGTGGACACCGACGAAGCGGGAAGCGCGCCTCTGGTGCTGGATGGCCACCGTCTCTATCTGCGTCGGTTCCACCGGTTTGAGAGCGACGTGGCGCGGGCGCTGGTGTCGCGCCAGGCCCTGCGTTTTCCGCTGCCCGACGATGTGAACCAGCGCCTTGCCGCCCTGTTTGATCCACTTAAAGATGAGGCCGAGCGGGAAGGGCGGGAGCCCCACTGGCAGAGCATCGCCGCCGCCCTGGCGGCGCGCAGCGCGCTGGCGGTGATCTCCGGCGGGCCGGGCACCGGCAAAACCACTACCGTGGTGCGCCTGCTGGCCCTGCTGCAGGGGCTGCGCCAGGATGAGCAGCGGCAGGCCGGCGAGGAGCCCAGCGGCCTTCGGATCCGCCTTGCGGCCCCCACCGGCAAAGCCGCGGCCCGCCTGTCGGAATCCCTGGCCGCCACTCTGGGGGCGATTGCCGCCGGTCAGGTGGCGGGGGTGGAGGCGGACGTGGCCAAGGTGATCCCCACCGAGGTCTCCACGCTGCATCGCCTGCTGGGAGCCCGTCCGGATTCCCGGTTCTTCCGCCACAACGCCGACAACCCGCTGCACCTGGACCTGCTGGTGGTGGATGAAGCCTCCATGGTGGATCTGGAGATGATGGCGGCGCTGCTGTCCGCCCTGCCGCCGCGGGCCCGCCTTATCCTGCTGGGAGACAAGGACCAGCTGGCGTCGGTGGAAGCGGGGGCGGTGCTGGGGGATC
>CAZWED010000198.1:0-6543 GCA_964632645.1 uncultured Ferrimonas sp.
TAGCGGGCACCGTATGTATCCTACAACCTGGGCTGCACCGGGTAACGGAGCCAGCCGTAGCGTGCGCCTGTGGCGCACGGAAATATGGGTAATTCGGACCATTGAAAACACGGTGGTACGGATCGATGGAATAGCGGGGATTTGGGCCAACCCAACCCCATAGGTAAATCAATGCAAATGCGCCACCGCCCGTGTTGGGTGCGATCCGCACGCTACGGCGAATTTTGGGCGTTGTATTGGCTTTGGTGCACCAAAAAAACGCCGCCCGGTGGGCGGCGTGTGGGGTCATCGGATGACGATTTGATGCTGGCGTTGCTGCCAGGTGACGGGCACGGTGAGCTGGCCGTCCTGCCATTCAAATGCCACCGCTTTGCCATCGAGGCTGACGCTTTGCGGGGCATGGGACAGGTGGTGCACCTTAAGGCTCAGCGCGCGTTGGGCGGGGCGCCCGGGGTAGTCGCCTTGGGACTTGAGGGTGATCACCAGCGCCTGGTCGGTGCGGTCGGCCTCAAACGTCAGCAGTTCGTAGGCGTTGTCCGCCAGCGCATCGGGGTTCCGGCCATCGTCTTCGTACATCTCGCCGCTGGCCTGCGTCACGCTGTCGTCGTGGTAGTAATGCAGGGTCAGTTCGGCGCTGCTGTAGTCGGCGGTGGAGCGCATCGGTTCAACCATCGGCACAAAGCTGCCCGCCCGCACCAGCACCGGCAGGGTGTCGAGGCTGACCGGCACAGACACGCTCTTCCCGCCCTGATGGCGCTCGCCCCGGAAGTAATCGAACCAGACGCCCTCCGGCAATGAAACCGCCACCGCCGTCACCCCCGGGTGCACCACAGGCGCCACCAGGAAGGCGTCGCCCCACAGGTAGGCGTCTTTGTTGTCGAAGGCGCTCAGGTCCGCCTCGTTCTCAAACATCAGCGGACGCATCAGCGGCAGGCCGGTGGCGCTGTTCTGGTAAGCCAGGGTGTAGTTGTAGGGCAGCATGCGATAGCGCAGCTTCACCCAGTCCCGCAGGGTGTCGCGGGTGGCCTTGTCGTGGAACACCGGCTCCGGCGCAATGTTCTCCTGAGCGTGGGGGCGGTAAACCGGCTGGAACACGCCGTACTGCATCCAGCGGATGTACATCTCGGCATCAAACGCCTCACCACCGGCAAAACCGCCGAGGTCGGAGTGGGTGTAGCCCAGCCCCAACAGGCCCATCTGCAGGGACAGCTCCACCTGCGGCTGCAGGCCACCCCAGCTGCGGCTGACGTCGCCGGTCCAGGGGATCATGCCGTAACGCTGCGAGCCGACAAAGCCGGAGCGCATCATGATCATCGGGCGCTGGTCCGGCTGGGCCTGACGCAGCCCCTCGTACACCATTTTCGCCCACTGGTGGCCATAGGCGTTGTGGATCTCGTCCGCGGTACCGATGGCATGCACGGTGTCGTGGGGGTGCACTTCCGGTTCGCCGAGGTCGCCCCACCAGCCCGCCACGCCCTGCTCCATCAGGCCCTGATAGATGTTCCAGAACCACTGCTGGCCCGATTCGGCAAACACGTCGATAAGGCCGGTATTGCCGAAGTAGAAGTCGAAGGTTTTCGGTTTGCCCGCCAGGTCCTGTGCCAGAGCGCCCGCCTCAACCGCCTCGTCCCAGCGTTTGGAGGTGGTGAGGACAAAGGGTTCGGTGATCAGGATGGTGTTCACCCCGTCCGCCTTGAAGTCGGCGATCATCTTTTCCGGCGTGGGAAACGCGTCGTCGTCCCAGGCCAGGTTGCCCATGTGGCCCTGCACATCCTTACCAAACCAGTAGAGGTCCAGCACGATGGCGTCCAGCGGGTAGTCCTGGTTGCGGAAGGTGGCTACGGTGTCCCGCGCTTCCTGCTCGGTGTGATAGCCGAAGCGGGAGGCGAAGTTGCCCAGCGCCCAGCGTGGCGGCAGCGGCTGACGGCCAGTGGCGGCGGTGAGGTTTTCAATCACCTCGGGGTAGTCTTGCCCGGCCGCCACGAGGTAGGCGGTACGCCCGCCCTGAGCCTCAAACTGCAGCACATCGGCTTCTGTTTTGCCCATGTCCATCCAGCCGGTGGCGGCGTTATCGAACACCAGCGCGTACTTGTTGGAGGAGAGCACCGCCGACAGGCCGTAATACATCTGCTCGGCGTGGGTGGTGTAGCCGTAGGAGGCTTTGTTATAGAGCGGCAGGCGGTAACCACGGCGGTTCATGCCGTTGGGCCCCTCCTGCCCCAGCACCCGCTGGCCCCCGCCAATCAGTTTCTCGTCGTCGGAGAGCGCAAAACGGAAGCCGCGCAGGGTGTCGTGAACAAACACCCCGCTCTCCTCCGCCAGCACCACTTCGCCCTCGTGGACAAAGCGCAGCTTGAACGGCGCGACGTCGATCACCGCCGTCAGCTCCGGCAGTTGGTAGTGCCACTGTGGGCCCTGCCGGGTCAGCGTGCCCGTCACGCGGGGGGCACGCTCATCAATGGCAAAGCTGGGCAGCTGTTTGACACCGGGATGCTGGTAATGCACCGCCAGCGCGCCCTCGCCGTAGCCGGTCAGGGTGACGGTGCCTTCGTCGGTGGTCAGCACCAGGTCGGCGCCGTCAAAGTGGTGGCCGGTCAGGGTGGCCGCCAGGCCCGGCGCGCTCAGCAGCAGCGCCAGGCTGGCCGCAATGGGGGAAAGGATCCGTTTCATGCCGTGCCTCTTATTGTTGTTCTTTCAGTACCAGGATCCGCGATTGCAGCGGCGCCAGCGACAGCGCGATACGCCCTTCGCCGTTCTCCACCTGCAAGGTCAGTGACTGCTCACTGAGCTGGTCTTCCAGCGTATAGCGGCCATCCGCCAACTGCCACTGGGCGATGCGCTCAGCCGGAAGGCGCAGTTGGGTGTCGCTGGCAGCGTTCTGGTCGAAGTTGGCGGCAATCACCAGCTTCTGCTCGTCGCTCCAGCGCAGGTAGCTGTAGAGCTTGCCGTGGTAGCCGGGGGTGCTGGCGTTGGCGCTGTGGATCTCGGCGTACTCCCCCATCAGGGCGGGGCTGCCCGCCACAAACTGCATCAGCCGGACGTAGTAGTCGCGCAGCGCCTTCTCCTCGTCGCGCAGGGCCGCGCCATCGAAGGCGCCATTGTTCATCCAGCGCTGGTGGGCCGGCACGCCCCAGTAGTCGAAGATGGTGGTGCGGGTGGCCTTGCCAAACCCGGCATCCCCGGCGCCCGGTTCGCCCACGTCCTGCCCGAAATAGAGCATGGTGGGGGCGGTGCTCAGGGTCGCCGACAGCACCATCGCCGGCAGCGCGTTCTCCGCCTTGCCCGCGAATTCGGGGCTGGCGATGCGCTGCTCGTCGTGGTTTTCCAGGAAGTGCAGCATGTTGTGCTCGATGTCCGCCTTGGCGGCCTGAATCGGCACAATGGCGTCGGTGGATTCACGCCCCTGGATGATCGCCTTCAGGGTGTCGTACAGGTCCACCTTGTCGTAGAGGTAGTCCATCTTACCCAGGTGCAGATAGTCCCGGTACAGGTGCGGCTGGTACACCTCCGCCAGCAGGAAGGCATCGGGGTTCACGTGCTTGATGTGGCTGTTGAGGTAGCTCCAGAACGCCACCGGCACCATCTCGGCCATGTCGTAGCGGAAGCCGTCGATGCCGAACTCGGTCCAGAACAGCACGATGTCACGGAACTTCTCCCAGGAGTCCGGCACGTCCTTGCCCTGCCAGAAGCGGTAGTGCTCGGTGACGTCCATCTGGGCATACTCGGCGGGCAGTTCCGGGAAGTCGTGGCTGCCATCCGGGCGCACGCCGTAGTTCACCTTGACGGTTTCATACCAGTCGTGGAAATGGGGCTGGGCAGAGCGGGCGCCGTTGCCGGTCCATTTGGCCGGGTTCTCGGCAAACTCGCCGTCCGCCAGCGGGTGTGCTTCGCCGCCCAGCGGTTGGTAGCCATCCAGCCATTGCGGCACTTTAAAGGGCTGGCCCACCACGTAGTAGAAGTTGTTGTCGCGGGCGTACTCAACGCTGGTGTCGTCGCTGGCGCCAAAGTCTTCCACCCCCTCCGGCTTGCCCAGCGACTGGTAATCCCGCGCAATGTGGTTGGGCACGATGTCGATGATCACCTTGAGGCCGTGACGATGGCTGCGTTCCACCAGCGCCTTGAACTCCGCCATCCGGTTGGCGGGGTCAACGGCCAGGTCCGGGTTGACGCTGTAGTAGTCCTTAACCGCGTAGGGGGAGCCGGCGCGGCCCTTGATCACGTCCGGGTCGTCGTTGCTGATCCCGTATTCGCGGTAATCCCCCACCAGCGCATGGTGCAGCACGCCGGTGTACCAGACGTGGCTGACGCCCAGCTCCTTAATGCCCTCCAGCGCCGCATCGGAGATGTCGTTGAAGGTGCCGACGCCGTTCTGCGCCTTGGTGCCCCAGGGGAGGTTGGCGGTTTCCGTGTTGCCGAACAGGCGGGTGAACATCTGGTACACCACCGCCTTGTTCGGCTGCGGGCCAACTGCGCGGGCGTCGGGCTGTTGCGGCGCCGGGGTCTGGCTGCAAGCGGCCAGGCCCAGAGTGGTGGCCAGCGCGAGCGCGAGGGGGCGAAGGGCAAATCGAGTCATGTGGGGGTCTCTCATTGTTGTTATTGCTCTCGTTGATTCGGGGTCAGCGTTCTGATGCGCTGTCTGTGGGTTCGGGCCCGGCAGGGCAGTATCGGGCCAGAAAGTCCCGATGGGTCGGCAGGCCCGACACCGTGTGTTCGATGATGGTGCTCAGGTTACCCAGATAGTCGTTCAGCTGGGCATCGGTGATGTTGTCCGCCATCGGGTGCCAGCGTTGCGGCACCCTCCCCTGCCCCAGCATCACCTGTTGCCAGGCGGCTTCGGTAAACAGCTCGTCCTGCTGCCGGACGAGGCGCCCGCTCTGCTGGAACAGGGCAATCTTGTGGGCCAGCGATGGCGGCAGCGTCATGGTGCGGCAGTGTTGCCACAGTGGCGCGTCACCGCGCGCGTTCAGGTGGTAGTGGAGAATGATGAAATCGCGGATCTGCTCAAACTCCAGCCGGGACTGGCGGTTGTACTCGTCGCGCAGGGCGTCGCTGGTATCACCGGCCTGGGGAAACAGTTTCACCAGACGCATGATGGCGCTCTGGATCAGATGGATGCTGGTGGATTCCAGCGGTTCGAGGAAGCCGCTGGACAGGCCGATGGCGATGCAGTTGCGCTGCCACTGCTGCAACCGCCGCCCGACCCGGAAGCGGATAAGCCTTGGCTCCGCCAGTGGCTCGCCCTCCAAATTGGCCATCAGCAGCTCACGGGCCGCCGATTCCTCCAGATGGCGGCTGGCAAACACCAGGCCGTTGCCGGTGCGATGCTGCAGCGGGATCTGCCATTGCCAGCCCGCGTCGTGAGCGATGCTGCGGGTGTAGGGACGCAGCGTGTCGCCGTTGGCGGTGGGCACCGCCCAGGCGCGGTCACAGGGCAGCCAGTGGGACCAATCCTCGAACCCGGTGTTCAGGGTCCGGTCAATCAGCAGCGCCGCCATGCCGGAGCAATCCACAAACAGGTCGCCTTCAATGCACTGGCCGTCGGCCAGATGCAGTGCCCGGATGTCGCCATTGGGGTGTTGCGCCACCCGCTCTACCCGCCCCTCAATACGACGCACACCCCGCGCTTCGCTGTACTGGCGCAGGTAGGCGGCGTAGAGGGTGGCGTCAAAGTGGTAGGCGTGGGTCAGGCCGGACAACGGCGTTCCCGCCACCCGCTCCATCGGAGCAAAGCGGTTGGCCACCGCCGCCTGACGGTTCAGCGAGTAGCGCCAGAAGTCGTTGGTGTCCGGGGGGGTACCGCCATGATGGCGCAGCCAGAGGTGGTAGAAGGGGGTCAGCCCCAGGTCGCGGCCGATGGCGCCAAAGGCGTGCTGGTAAGCGTCACCCGGCTTACCCCAGTGTTCAAACTGGATGCCGAGCTTGATGGTGCCCTGGGTCGCGGCCATAAACGCCGCTTCGTCGATGCCCAGAGCCTGATTGAACAGGGTCAGCGGCGGGATGGAGGCTTCGCCCACACCGACGGTGCCAATCTGCTCCGATTCCACCAGCGTCAGCGACAGTCCGGCGCCCATCACACGGGACAGCATCGCGGCGGTCATCCACCCCGCGCTGCCGCCACCCAGGATTACCACCCGTTGTCGCTGCATGCCCACTCCTTGCCGCCGTTTATCCAGATAGGTCGAACTGTACCGCAGGGCATCCCGGCCAGGCCGGAAAATGGGGAAGACGATCGCGTCTGTTCCCGTTTTACCCTGTGGCGAACCCACTGCATCAGCGGGCTCGCCAAAAGGCAAAAAAAGCCCCTGCAACTTGCATTACAGGGGCCCTTGTTCAGGCGATTGGCGCCACCTTAGAAGGTGTAGCTGCCACCCACCATGATGGTACGACCGTAGCTCTGGAAGTCACGCACCAGACGCTTGTCGCCGTTCTCGTAGGTTTTGAAGGGCTCGTCGGTCAGGTTCAGGCCCTGTACCAGCAGAGTCAGGCCTTCCAGCGCGGCGATGCCAGAGTGGGAGAAATCGTAACCAATCTGGGCGTCGACGA
>CAZWED010000199.1:0-6542 GCA_964632645.1 uncultured Ferrimonas sp.
ATCCACCGGAGGTGCAGAAGGCGTCCGGCAGCTCGGAAGTGATCATGTGGCTCAACCTGGTGTCCGACCGCATGGACACCCTGCAGCTCACCGATTACGCCCGACGCTATCTGGTGGATCGCTTCAGCGTCATCGACGGCGTGGCCAATGTTCGCGTCGGCGGCGGTAAAGTCTACGCCGTGCGCATCTGGGTGGACCGTCAGAAACTGGCGTCCCGCGGGTTGGCTGTCACCGACATCGAAGACGCCCTGCGGGCCGATAACGTCGAGCTGCCCGCCGGCTCCATCGAGTCGGAGAACCGCCTGTTCTCGGTGCGCGTCCAGCGCAGCTTTATCCATCCGGATGATTTCGCTCGCCTGGTGATCGGCACTGGCCCTAACGGCTACCTGATCCGCCTGGCCGATGTGGCGAAGGTGGAGCTGGACACCGAAGAGGAGCGCATCGCGTTCCGCGGCAACAAGCAGGACATGATCGGTCTGGGCGTGTCCCGGCAGTCCACCGCCAACACCCTGGAAGTGTCCAGGGCGGTGCACAAGTTGGTGGATGAGCTGAACCAGAGCCTGCCGGTGGGCATGGCGATCAAACGCTCCTACGACTCCTCAGTGTTTATCCAGGCCTCCATTGATGAGGTGTACCGCACCCTGTTTATCGCCATGGCGCTGGTGGTGGTGGTCATCTACCTGTTCCTGGGCAGCGTGCGTGCCATGCTGATCCCCGCCGTGACAGTGCCGGTGTCGTTGATCGGCACCTTTATGGTGCTGTACGCGCTGGGCTTCTCCATCAACCTGCTGACCCTGCTGGCGTTGATTCTGGCGATCGGCATGGTGGTGGATGACGCCATCGTGATGCTGGAGAACATCCACAGCCGCATCGAGCAGGGCGAACCGCCCCTCAAAGCGGCGTTTCTCGGCGCCCGACAGGTGGGCTTTGCCATCGTCGCGACCACGGCGGTGCTGGTGGCGGTGTTCCTGCCCATCGGTTTTCTCGAAGGGGATCTGGGCAAGCTGTTCCGCGAGTTCTCCATTGCCATGAGTGCGGCGGTGATCCTCTCCTCTGTGGTGGCGCTGAGCCTCAGCCCGATGATGGGTTCCAAGCTGTTGAAGCCGGTGGAGAACGAGCCCTGGCTGGTGCGCAAAATCGATGCCGGTGTGGAGTGGCTGAAGCGGGTGTATCGTGCCTCGCTGGCGGCCTGGATCCAGCGCCCCTGGCTGATTGGCTCCATTGTGGTGATGGCATTGCTGGGCAGCGGCTGGCTCTTTACCAAGCTGCCCTCGGAGTTTGCGCCGAAGGAGGACCGGGGCTCCATGTTCCTGATGGTGAACGGGCCCCAGGGCGCCACCTACGAGTTTATGAAGCCCTACATGGATGAGATTGAGCACCGCCTGATGCCGTTGGTGGAGGCGGGTGAGATCAAGCGTCTGCTGATCCGTGCTCCCCGTGGCTTTGGCCGCACCGAGGATTTCTCCGGCGGCATGGCGATCATCGTGCTCGAAGACTGGGCGGAACGGCGCAGTGCCTTTGAGATCATCGGTGACATCCGTGGCCGCCTGTCGGACCTGGCGGGCGTTCGCGCCTTCCCGGTAATGCGGCAGGCCTTTGGCCGGGGGGTCGGCAAGCCGGTGCAGTTTGTGATCGGCGGCGGCAGCTACGAAGAACTGGCCCAATGGCGGGACAGCATTCTGGCGGAAGCCGCAAACAACCCCGGCCTGGTGGGGCTGGACCACGATTACAAGGAAACCAAACCTCAGTTGCGGGTGGTGATTGACCGTGAGCGGGCAGGGGATCTGGGCATCTCCATCCGGGCCATCGGTCGCACCCTGGAGTCGATGCTGGGCTCCCGCCTGGTGACCACCTTCGAACAGCGTGGCGAGGAGTATGACGTGATCGTCGAGGGCCAGCGTGACCGCCAGAACACCGCGGCGGACCTTGCCAGCCTGTACGTGCGGTCCAGCCGGACCGGTGAGCTGATCCCGCTCTCCAGCTTAGTGAGCGTTGAAGAGTACGCCGACGCACCACGCCTCAACCGTTACAACCGGGTTCGGGCCATTACCCTGGAAGCCAACCTGGCGGACGGCTACACCCTGGGCGAAGCCCTCGATTACCTCAATGGCCTGGTGGCCCAGATGCTGCCTGCCGATGCGGTGGTGAGCTACAAGGGCGCCTCCCAGGACCATCAGGAATCCGGTGGCTCGGTGGCCTTTGTGTTCGCCCTCGCTCTGGTGGTGGTGTTCCTGGTGTTGGCGGCGCAGTTTGAGAGCTACATCCACCCGCTGGTGATCATGCTGACGGTGCCCCTGGCCACCTTTGGCGCCTTGCTGGGGCTCTATTTCACCGACCAGAGTCTCAACATCTACTCCCAGATCGGCATCATCATGCTGATCGGTCTGGCGGCAAAGAACGGCATTCTGATTGTCGAGTTTGCCAACCAGCTGCGGGATCGCGGAGTGGCGTTTGAGAAGGCGATCATCGACGCGGCGGTGGCCCGACTGCGGCCCATCCTGATGACCGGCATCACCACGGCGGCAGGCGCCGTACCGCTGGTGATGGCGACCGGGGCGGGGGCAGAAACCCGCTTTGTGATTGGGGTGGTGGTGCTGAGCGGCATCCTGCTGGCCACCTTCTTCACCCTGCTGGTGATCCCCGCGGTGTACGCACTGCTGGCCCGACACACCAGCAGCCCCGAGTTCGTCAGCCGACAGCTGGAGGAGCAGCTGGCCGAGGACAACACGGTGCTGATGAAGCGTCGCCCGGGCGACCGTTCTGTGGGTACCTGATACGGCGCTTTAACGCCAGAACGAAAAACGCCCCGCGATGACGGGGCGTTTTTTATGCTCGCAGTTACTTGTTGGGGTGGATAAGGCTCTGCTTGTCATAGCGGATATTGAGCAGTTTACACAGGCGATGGGTACGGCCCTGTTCCATCATGCAGTGGGTGTCATGCAGCGGATCCGGCTCCGGTGCGCAGTTGGGGTCAAAGTTGGACCGGGTGGAGGCCTGGCTCACTTTGGTCATCATTTTTACGCGGTGCAATGTCGTCATGGCGGCCCTTCCCAAAGACAAACTCAATCGTATCGTGGCGTCTCAATTGTGCTGATCGGCGTTATCAATGTAACAAAGGGCTGCCAGGGCTGGCAGAGTCATCCACAAAAATTCATCAAACTGTCATTTTGGCGTGGTAGGGGGGTATTTTTCGCCCGCCTTCTATGACAAAGCGGGCCACTCGGCCCGCTCGGTGTCAGCATCGCTGCCGTCGTCAGAAGCGGTAGTCGATGGCCAGTCCAACGCGCTGGCTGTCTTCAACGGTCAGCCCCAGCTTGTCGTAATCCATGTCCAGATACTGATAACGCAGCTCTGCGCTCCAGTTCTGGGTCAGGCGATATTGCAGACCAGCCTGGCCGCCCCAGGTGAAATCGTTGCTGTTCTTACCCTGGAGTTTGTTGCCCACGCCGCCCATCGACACACCGGCAAAGGCGTTAAGGCGACCATCCTGGCTCAGCGGCATCAG
This sequence comes from uncultured Ferrimonas sp., assembly GCA_964632645.1. Classification (GTDB taxonomy): domain Bacteria; phylum Pseudomonadota; class Gammaproteobacteria; order Enterobacterales; family Shewanellaceae; genus Ferrimonas. Next base: position 3,506 of record CAZWED010000199.1, read on the forward strand.
GTAATCGTAGGAGGCGAGGAACAGGTGCTGCTCGTGCTTGTAGCGGGTGTCGTCCCGGTCAAAGCGGTCCTCCTTGTAGCTGTAGGTGCCCATCAGGCGGTGGTGGTCGGCGATCACGGCCCCCACCCGGCCCTCGTAGTAGAGATCGTCACTGTCTTTGCGGATGTCTCCCTTGATGCTGTCCTGCTGATACCCCATGCCGAAGCCGGCGAAGTAGTCCACATCGTTGGCCAGGGCAGGCAGGCTGATGAGACCGGTCAGCATTACGGCGGTGGTGATCTTTTTCATGACAATGTCCTCGTTGTTATCGGTTGACAAGGTCATGCTAAGACGTGGCTTCTGAACCTTTTCTGTACTGAACCGGCTGAAAAATAACGGCTTGGAAGGGGGTTCAGATTGGATTGAGTTTGGGTCGAGGTTGAGTTCAGTTTTCCCCTTTTGAGGCCCTTTTAACGAACTCGGTAACAAAGAGGGCAGCCGGTTTCCGGGCTGCCCTGTGTTCAATATTGTGGTTCCGCGGCGGTCACGACTATTTCCAGTCGTCTTTATCCCAGTCGTCCTTTTTCCAATCCTGCTTACCCCAGTCATCCTTGTCGTAATCGGCGGACGATGAGGCCTCGTCTTTGTCTTTCTCGTCAGACGATTTCAACTTGCCCTTTCGACCCAGGAAGGGGGGGAGTTTCATGTTGGCGGTGTGCTTCAGCACCATCAGATTGCTCAGGATCACGCCAATCACCAGGGCGATCAGCAACCACAGTTCCTATTTTTCCATGTGTACGCTCAGTCGGATTCCATCTAGTCAGGATCGGACAGTGTCATAAAGTCTGCCAGCGACAGCAGACCAACACCAAAATTGGCCATGTCGTTGAAGTTGGCGTCGGCCACCGGTTGAGTCTGGGCTGAGCAGCCCTCCACCAGCAGCGAGACATTGAGGTCGCGGTTGATGGCATCGTGCACCGTACCGCGCAGGCAGTTGGGCAACTGGGTGCCGCAGATCACCAGCCTGGGCCAGTTGAGGCTGTTCAGCACTTCATCCAGCGCCGTCTGGTAAAAGGCACTGAAACGGGTTTTGACCACCACCAGTTCCCCCTCCTGGGGCTGCAGCTCCGGCACCACCTCGGCGCCCCAGGTGCCCGACACGCACACCGGCCGCGACTTGCGAAACGGCTCTGAATTGTGGCCGTGGGGGTCGTGCTCCCTTACCACGTGAATCACCGGCCACTGCCGCTCTCGGGCGTGGGCCAGCGCCGCCGCAATGGCGGGCACACTGGGCAGGGCCTGGGCGACGCAGGCCGCGCCGTCCGGGGAGACAAAATCCTGTTGCATATCAATGATGATTAAAGCGGGCATGGGCGCATCCTTGTGGGGCCATTGTGATCACCTTGCCCCAAGCGTCAGTGTGGTACAAGAGGCGGGGGAATATTCTGTACCGGGACAAAAATTTTCAGTTGAACGGCCGGTGAGCAGTCCGGCCACACCGGCGCGCTCAATCGTAGCCACACCCCTAAGCCTCTGGGTATTATGACCCTTTGTCCCAATTGACCAGGTTTGTTGATGGCTTCCTCTCTGCCCGACGCCCACTCTGAGCCGTTACGCTCAGGGCTGATGATGATCCACGGTAATCGCATGGAAACCCTGCGCGAGCTGGTGGTGCAGTGGCTCAAGGGCCACCCCCTTGCCCCGCTGGAAAATGAAGTGTTTCTGGTTCAGTCCAACGGCATGGCGCAGTGGCTGAAGCTGGCGTTGGCGGCGGACGATGGCATCGGCATTGCCGCGGCGTTGCAGATGCAGTTGCCCTCCCGCTTTATCTGGCAGCTGTATCGGCAGGTGCTGGGGCCGGATGCGGTGCCCAAGGACTCCCCCTTCGACAAGCCGCTGTTGCGCTGGCGCCTGTTGCGTTTGCTGCCCGGTCTGCTCGACCAGCCAGCGTTCGCGCCCCTGCAGCGTTTTTTGCAGGAGGATCCGGACCTGCGCAAGCGTGACCAGCTGGCGGAGCAACTGGCGGACCTGTTTGACCAGTACCAGGTGTACCGCCCGGACTGGCTGGCGGCGTGGAGCCAGGGACGTGACATCCTGATCAGCGGCGAGGGACAGGAGAGCCCGCTGCCGGAGGCGCAGCGATGGCAGGGCGCCCTGTGGCGGGCGATCCTCGCCGACATGGACGAATCGGAGCGGCACACCAGCCGGGCCACCCTGCACCAACAGGTGGTGAGCCGGCTGCAAACCGGCGCCGCACCGGCGGGACTGCCCCGGCGCATCGTGGTGTTCGGCATCTCCACATTGCCGTCGCAGATGATCGAGGTGCTGGCGGCTCTGGCCCGCCACTGCCAGATCCTGCTCTGTGTGCAGAACCCCTGTCAGCACTTCTGGGGCGACATCATTGAGCAGAAAGACCTGCTCCGCTACGAGCTGAACCGCATCCGTCATGGCCGCAAGCCGGGCCTGGCGGTGGAGCTCGACCCCGCCGCCCAACACGCCCAGGTCAACCCGTTGCTGGCGGCCTGGGGTAAGCAGGGCCGGGATTACATCGGCATGCTCTACGGCTACGACCAGCCGGAAGCCTACCAGGGCCAGTTCGAAAGCATTGATCTCTTTGAGGACCCGCTGGAAGGCAGCGACGGTCGCCTGCTGCACCGGCTTCAGGCCGGGGTGTTCCAGCTTGAGCCGACCCCCAGCCCGCCCGTTGAGGTGGCCCGCGACGACCAGTCGGTCTGCTTTTCTCTGGCCCACAGTCGCCAGCGAGAGGTGGAGATCCTGCAGGACCACCTGCTCAGGCGCTTTGCCGAAGACCCGGAGCTGACCCCCACCGACGTCATCGTGATGATGCCGGACGTCAGCCAGTATGCCCCCCATATCGAGGCGGTGTTCGGCCAACTGGACCGGGACGACGCCCGCTATCTGCCTTACACCATCGCCGACCGACCCCAGCGTGGCCATCAGGTGCTGGTGCTGGCGCTGGAGCGGTTGCTGGGGTTAAGCGAAGCCCGTTTTACCGTGTCCGAACTGCTCGACCTGCTGGCGGTGCCCGCCCTGCGCG
>CAZWED010000200.1:0-6524 GCA_964632645.1 uncultured Ferrimonas sp.
TGAGGGCTGGACCCTGACCGTCACGGAGTTGACCGAGCAGAGTGGACTGGTGACCTACCAGGGCACCCGCAGCGACACCGGCGAAAGCGTCGAGTTGCGGGAAACCCTGCTGGACCACCAGATCCGCTTTAACAAGCCCCAGGACCGGCTGTTTGCCGGCCAGCTGGACCGGATGGAGCACTACGTTACCCGCTACCTCTGCCAAACCCAGCGTCACGCCATGCAGCAGAATCCGCTGCGTGCCCTGCAGGGGCCGCGTGCCGGTCTGATCGCCCATCAGCTCTACATCGCCAACGAGGTGGGTCGCCGCCACGCGCCCCGCGTGCTGCTGGCCGATGAGGTGGGTCTGGGTAAAACCATTGAGGCGGGCCACATCCTGCACCAGCAACTGCTCTCCGGCCGGGCGGAGCGGGTGCTGATCCTGGTGCCGGAGTCCCTCCAGCACCAGTGGCTGGTGGAGATGCTGCGCCGCTTCAACCTGCGGTTTGCGCTGTTTGACGAAGAGCGCTGTGTTGAGGCACTGGCGGATTGCGACAACCCCTTTGAAACCGAGCAGCTGGTGATCTGCTCCCTCGACCTGCTGCGCAAGAAAAAGCGCTTTGAACAGGCCCTGGAAGCCCCATGGGACCTGCTTATCGTCGACGAAGCGCACCATCTGGAGTGGAGTGAAGACAAGCCCAGCCGCGCCTATCAGGTGGTGGAGGAGCTGGCCGAGGCGATTCCCGGCGTCCTGCTGTTGACCGCCACCCCGGACCAGCTGGGCCACCAGAGTCACTTCGCCCGTCTGCGTCTGCTCGATCCGGACCGCTTCTACGATTACGACGCCTTCCTGAAAGAGGAAACCGAGTACCAGAGCGTCGCCACCGCCGCCGAAGCGCTGCTGGCGGATCGCCCGCTGAGCGACGAGGAAGCGTCGGCGCTGGCCGCCCTGCTGCCGGACCAGACCATCGCCACCGACAACGCCGAAGCGCGGGAGTCCCTGCTGCGCCAGTTGCTGGACCGTCACGGCACCGGTCGTGTGCTGTTCCGTAACACCCGTGCCGGGGTCAGCGGCTTCACCCGCCGCCACCTCAACGCGCACCCGGTTAGCCTGCCGAGCCAGTACGCCACGGCCGTGCGCGTGTCCAAGATGCTGGGCAACAACGGCTCCCTGGAGCAGCGGGTGCTCAACAACCTGTACCCGGAGAAGCTCTACCAGGAGTTTGAAGGCGAAGGCAGCAGCGCCAGCTGGTGGACCTTCGACCCCCGGGTGAACTGGATGCTGGAGTTCCTCAAGGCCAACCGCTCCAAGAAAGTGCTGGTGATCACCGCCAAGGCGTCCACTGCCCTGCAGCTGGAGGAAGCCCTGCGTACCCGTGAAGGGATCATGGCGGGGGTCTTCCACGAGGGGATGTCCATCCTGGAGCGGGATAAGGCCGCCGCATTCTTTGCCCAGCAGGAGGGCGGTGCCCAGGTGCTGATCTGTTCCGAGATCGGTTCCGAAGGCCGTAACTTCCAGTTTGCGCACCACCTGATCATGTTCGATCTGCCCCAGAATCCGGACCTGCTGGAGCAGCGTATCGGCCGTCTGGATCGCATCGGCCAGACCGAGGACGTGCAGATCCACGTTCCCTTCATTGAGGGCAGCGCCCAGCAGCAGCTGATGAACTGGTACCACCAGGGCCTGAACGCCTTTGAGCAGACCTGCCCCGGTGGCCACCTGATCCACGCCGAATTCGGTGAAGCGCTGCTGCAGGTGCTGGCCGGCGATAACGAGGATCTGGACGGGCTGATCGCCCAGACCGCCGAGCGGGCCGCCGAGCACAAGGCCGCCATGGAAGCGGGCCGGGACAAACTGCTGGAGATCCACTCCCACGGCGGCAAGCAGGCGGAAGCCCTGGTCGCCGCTCTGGAAAAGGAAGACGACGACACCGACTTTGTCAGCTTTATGCTGAAGCTGTGGGATGTGATCGGCGTGCAGCAGGATGATCGTGGCGAAAACGCGGTGGTCCTGACGCCGACCGAACACATGCTCTACCCCAGCTACCCGGGTCTGCCGGAAGATGGCCTGTCCGTCACTTTTGACCGCGATACCGCGCTGTCCCGTGACGACTTCCAGTTCATCACCCCGGCCCACCCGCTGGTCAGCACCGGCATCGACATGCTCACCAGCAGTGACAACGGCTGCGCCGCCGTGTCCCTGATGAAGAACAAGGCCCTGCCGGCTGGCACCCTGTTCCTTGAGCTGATCTACCTGGTGGAGGCCCTCGCCCCCGCCGAGGTGCAGTTGGGCCGATTCCTGCCGCCGACCCCCATCCGCCTGCTGCTGGACAAGAGCGGTAAGGACCTGGGCCAGAACGTGGACTTCGAGACCTTCAACCGCCAGCTGATCCCGATCAACCGCCACACCGGCTCCAAGCTGGTCAGCGCGTCCCAGAGCATGCTGCACCCGCTGATCGCCAAGGCGGAACAGCACATGACCGGCCGCCTGGCGGAACTGGTGGCAGAAGCGGAGCAGAAGATGCAGCTGGAGCTGGGTGACGAACTGAGCCGTCTGGAAGCGCTGAAAGCCGTGAACCCCAACATTCGGGAGAGCGAGCTGGACGCCATCCGCGAGCAGATGAACATGGTCAAAGCCCACCTGGGACGAGCCCAAATCCAACTGGATGCGATTCGCCTGATTGTGGTGACGCCACAGTAACGCGACAACAGAACGCCCGGCCTCTTGGCCGGGCGTTTGCTTTCCATCATGTCGGGGCCTAAGCCCCGCAACCGTGCCGCGCCGCCTCAATCCGACTGCCGCGACGAGCGCTTACCTCAAGCGTTACCGGCATCGGCAATGATTGTCCTCACCCTCGCCTTCCGCCACAATGTGGCCACCCCGTTTCTGTACCGGTTGTCCCTCGTGTTGCGCGTGCTTTTTCTGCTGATCCTCACTGCCCTGCCTGGTGTATCCCATGCCGTCCAAAGCAAAACGTTCCCCGCCCATACGCCGGGCAGCCGGGGCACGGTGATGGTGCTCGCCCCTGCCGGCACGCCGGTGGACAGCGGGGTCTGGCAACGCACCCTGCTGCGCACCTTACCGCATCACGGCTGGCAGACCCTGTCTGTGGGCGATCTGGCCAACGTCGACGACCTGAAGGCGTTGCAGAGCAATCCGACGCCGCATTACTGGGTGGCTTCCGGCCAGATGGCCGGTGCGTTGATCACCGACCTCGCAAAATCGCCACAACCGATGCCGGCGGGCCTGGTGCTGTTGGGTCCCTACCACCCGGATCCGGCGGAAAACGCCCGGCTGGCGGAACAACTGGCGGGCCTGGGCCTTCCGGTGCTGGACCTGAGCGGACCGGCCGACCACCCTCTGGCCAGAGCCACCGTGGCAGAGCGACGGCAGGCCAACCGCCGTACCGGCAACCCCCACTATCAGGCCATCCACTGGGCTCTGGACTGGGATCACGGCAGCGACAACCTGGCGCAACGGGTTCGCGGCTGGTTGAAACAGCAACGGGCGAGCACGCCATAACCCCCGGCAACCCGTCATCGGGCCCCCGTTGGCACATCCCACCCTCCCTGCCATAACGCCCTGTTAAAGCAAGGGATTTGGTCACACTTTCGCCATCGAATTGGACGATGGAGGCCATCTTTTCAATCGGATTCTCCCCGCCCATATCCCTACATATCATGTGGGCATTATCGCATCGCCCACGCTGCCGCGCGGGCTTTCATACTACGGGGAGACACCACCATGCGTTGCACTGTGCTTGCTACTGCCATCCTGGCGACAACGGCTATGGCCTATGCCGCCGAGCCGATCCAGATCATTGAGCCCGCCAAGATCGATAATCCAGAGATGGTCGAGCTCGGTAAAAAGCTGTTCTTCGAGCCGCGCCTGTCCAAGTCCGGCTTTCTCTCCTGCAACAGCTGCCACAACCTGAGCCTGGGCGGCGTCGACATCCTGCCCACCTCCATCGGCCACAACTGGCAGGAGGGGCCGATTAACGCGCCCACCGTACTCAACGCCAGATACATGCTGGCCCAGTTCTGGGATGGCCGTGCGGCAACCCTGCAGGAGCAGGCGGCCGGCCCCATCGCCAACCCGAAGGAGATGGCGCTGGAACACAAGCTGGCCCTCGACGTCCTGCGCTCCATCCCGGGTTATGAAGCGGAGTTTGCCCAGGTGTTCGGCGATAAGGGGATCAGCCTGGAGACCGTCACCGAGGCGATCGCCACCTTTGAGGAAACTCTGGTAACCCCCAACAGCCGTTTCGACCAGTATCTGCAGGGGGATAAGGCGGCGCTGACCGCGCAGGAGCAGGAGGGGTACGCGCTGTTCAAGGCGAAGGGGTGCGCGGCTTGCCACAACGGTCCCGCCGTGGGCGGCACCATGTACCAGAAGATGGGCCTGATGCAGCCGTTCGTCACCGACAACCCGGCCCAGGGCCGCGTCGATGTCACTGGCAAAGAGCACGACCGCATGGTCTTTAAGGTGCCGACCCTGCGCAACATCGAGCTCACTTACCCCTACTTCCACGACGGCTCCACCTATGACCTGAAAGAGGCGGTCATCGTGATGCAGCGGGTTCAGCTGGGCCAGGAACTGACCGATCAGGAAGCGGAGCGAATCACCGAATTCCTCAAGACCCTGACCGGCGAGCAGCCGCAGATCACCCTGCCTATCCTGCCCCCCTCGGTAACAACCACACCGAAGCCGCAGCCGTTCGGCCAATAAAGCGGGTCGGATAAAACCACGCCCCGCGAATGCGGGGCGTGGTTTTTATTACGGCGTCGGCAGATGACGCCTCAGTATCCGCCACTGCTCATGCTTGAGATCCTGTGGTGATGCCGCGCCGTACAGGCGGGGCGGGTCACCGGGCACCGGCAGCAACTCGATGTAGAGCGTCTGGGGCTGGCCGGTGACAAAGGGTTCGACCCACTTCAGCTCCGCCAGGTATCCGCCCAGCACGGTGGTGACGGTCAAACTGACCGCGTCCGGCTGGCATTCAAATTCATTGCCTTCCGCCACCGTCTGGCACAACCCCTGATAATACGCCAGCAGCAAACGTTCTATGTTGCGCTTGTCCAGCGCGGTGCCCGACTCCAGCTCAAAAGCAAACAGGTAGCTGAAAAAGTCGTTCGCCTGCGGGTCATACATGCCCGGCGAGAAGCGCATCTCCTCCACCCCTTTAAAGGGCAGCTCCGGCGCAAACTCCGGCGGCAGCGCAATGCGCTCTCCGCGCCATCCGGCGGGCTTGGGCAGCAGGGTCATTGCCGTTGCCGTCACCGTCAGTGCCGGCGGGTCAACCGGCTCCGGGCTGACCTGTTCCCGGGTCACGGTGGGCTCCTCCTGAGCCGCCACATTCAGGCTGAACAACCCGGCCAACAGCCAGGGCCATACTTTGCCGATCATAATTGCTTCCCTCTCAATGCCACATCATTGATATGCTTGAGAACTGATGAAAAAGCAACCTTTGCACCCGGATAGCGGTCCACATTTGGATGCCGTGAGGGAATTCCCTCCGCAGGGTTGCCTCTGGTGTTTTAAGCGCCTAAAATCGCGGCGCGAATCCCATTGAGCGAAACCAATATGGACCCCATTCCCAGTCCCAGGTGGGACAAGAAAACGAACCTGAATCAAACAACTGCCTAGGTCTGCGGAGTCCACGCCTGATAGGGATCTCATCCCTGCCACTCCGCCGCCGGGTACCGGAGGTGGAGTATGCAAAAAGACACCCTTTTTGCCACCCTTAGCGAAGCACTCGCTGCGCACGACAAGCGCGCCGTTCGCGCGCAGCTCGAGCAGATGCACGTCGCCGATTTTGCCGAAGCGGTCGGCAGCTTCAGCGCCGAAATGGCGGCCAGGCTGCTGGATCTGCTCTCTTTGCCCGATCACGCCGAAGTGTTCGGCTATCTCGATCCTCAATTGCAGGCCGACATCGCCTGCCGCATGCCCCGAAATGAGCTGGCCGCGCTGTTCTCCCAGATGGAGTCCGACGAACGCGCCGACCTCTATAACCGGCTGAGCGAAGCCCAGCAGCAAGCCCTGCTGCCGGGCTTGGCGCAAGCGGAGCGGGAAGACGTGCGCCGCCTGGCTTCCTACCCGGAGAAAACCGCCGGGGCGATGATGAGCTCCGACTACGCCACACTGCGCAGTCACTGGACGGTACGCAAAGCGCTGCAGCGCCTGCGGCTCGAAGCGCCGGACAAGGAAACCATCTACCAGACCTACGTCATCGACGGCGACCGGCATCTGGTGGGCACCATCTCCCTGCGGGAACTGATCCTCTCCAGCCCGGAAGCGCTGATCGCCGACATCATGCTGACCGAGGTGGTCGCGGTGCGGGTGGACGAAGACCAGGAGGACGTGTCCGAAAAGATCCGTCACTACGACCTTCTGGCCCTGCCGGTGCTGGACAGTGCGGAGCGGCTGGTGGGCATCGTTACCTACGATGACGCCATGGACGCGGTGGTGGAGGAAGCCACCGAGGACGCCCAGAAGATCGCCTCCGTGGCCGCGCTGGAAGCCCCGATGAACCAGGTCAGCTCCT
>CAZWED010000201.1:0-6470 GCA_964632645.1 uncultured Ferrimonas sp.
TGAGCAGGATTCGGCGCTGAAGCAGAGTGAGGTGGATGCCCGTCTGGCCTGCGCGGCGCTGTTGCTGGAGGTGTCCCGCAGCGATGGCAGCCACAGTGCGGAAGAAAAGGCCGCCATCTGGCAACTGCTGGAGCGGGGGTTCGCCCTGTCGGAGCGGGAACTGCGCTGCCTGTTTGATCAGGCGCTGGAAGTGAGCGAGGAAGCCTCAGACCTGTTTGCCTTCACCTCGGTGGCCAAAAAGAACCTCAGCCAGGATCAGAAAGTGGCGCTGGTGCAGGGGCTTTGGCAGGTGGCTTATGCCGACGGTCGCCTCGATCCGCAGGAGGAGGGGATCATCCGTAAGGTGGCGGACCTGCTCTACGTCAGTCACAGCGACTACATCCAGGCGAAGCTGGCAGCGCAACCGTCGACGTGAGGCGGGGGAAACAAAACGGGGCCCGATGGGGCCCCGCAGGTCTGGCAAGGTGGCCGTCAGTGGGCGGCGTGCAGCGGGGCCAGCTGACCCTCGTCGTCCAGTTTAATCTGGCTCCAGCCGTGCATGTAGCTCAGCGCTTCCTCCATTGCCTGAACCAGGGCTTCCGGTTCCGGCTCGCCATCCTGACGCCAGGCCACCGCGTGCGGCTCCTCACTGCCCAGGGTGGCCACGTAACCCAACAGTCCGGCGCAGGACTCCACCTCTTCGAACTGCGCTTCGGTCAGCAGTTCCTGCCAGGCTTCGGTGAGGAAGACAAAACCGGTCATAAAGCCGGCCAGCCAGTGGCGCAACGGCTGCGGCACTTCGCGGGACTTCAGGGCTTCCAGGTGTTCTGACATCTCTTTGGGCATCAGGCGCTGCTTCTGGTGCACCTCGTCATGGAGTTCGTTAAACAGGGTAAACAGCATCTCCATGGTCTTGGCCTCAAACGGCCAATACGCCTGCTCCGGCTCAACCCCGGCAATGGCGCTGCTCCAGCTGGCCGGGTCCAGAGTACGGGGATGGCAGTGCAGATGAGCCAGGAACCCCTTTGCCTGCAACAGGTCCATGCCACCGTGCTGGGCGCTGTCGTTCAGGATCTGGGCCAGTCGCTTTTCGTCGTGTTTGGTCAGTTTGTCTTTCATTGTCTGAGCCGGGTTTGAACCATGTCGCATAGGGTCGCACGTTTGCGAAGTTTTGCCAGCGGCAGCACCCCATAACTGTGCGCTGGATCCCTGACGGTTTGCATCCGGCGACGATTGGTTTGTGTCAGAAGGCAATGTTATAACGGGAAAACCGGGTGATTGCAGTATCAAGGATGAAAGATGTTTAGCCTTCCTATCGATTCGGAACTGAAGCTGGCCCTGCTGGGCCCTGAATACGCCGCCAGGCTGTTTGAGCTGGTGCTGGCCCAGCGGGACGATCTGAGCCAGTTTCTCAGTTGGCCCGGACTGGTTCAGCAGCAGGAAGACAGCCGCCAGTACCTGAGCCAGGCGTTGAGCGATTATGGCAAAGGACACAGCCTGACCTGTGGTTTGCTGCTGGACAATGAGCTGGTGGGGATGATCGACCTGCGTGGCCTGGATGCCCGCCGCGTTGGCATCCTGGGGTACTGGCTGGCCCGGCCCTACCGGGGCCGGGGGATCGTGACCCGGGCGGCACGCGGACTGATGGCTTATGGTTTCAACCAGCTGGCACTGGAAAAGGTGGAGTTGCGTTGCGCCGTCCAGAACGCCCGAAGTTGTGCGGTGGCCAGCCGCCTGGGGATGGTGCATGAAGGCACCCTGCGCCGCTCGGAAGTGATCAACGGCCAGTGCCTGGACCACCACGTTTTCGGACTCCTGAAATCGGAGTGGCAACGCCACAATGCATCGGGGATCTGACGGGACCGGCGCGGCCTGCGGTCAGGCTTACGACTTAATGACCCGGGGGCCACTTATGCCCAATCTGTGCCCGCCGTCGCTTGCCAGTGGCGGTTGTGGCCCGATAAGGTAGCGCCATCAAGGACTCTGCCAACATGAGTGTCAATCATGAAACCCGGAATTCACTATCATTGTCCCGCGTGTGATCGCGATCTGGAGATGAGCGCCCAGCGCTTTGCCGACGTGATGAAACATCAGCATTGGGCCTGCGAGCAGTGTGAGACGCCCTTGCAGGTGGGGGAGGCGGATCGCAACGCTCTGGCGGAGCGCATCGGCCAGTATCGACAGCAGGCCAGCAAGCATCTGCTGCCGATGGGGCTGCTGCTCAGTACCATTGTGTTGCACCTCAACGGGGTGATCGACAACGCCCTGCTGGCTCTGGGATTTGCCCTGAGCTTTGTCGGGCTGCTGTGGGTGAGAAAAATCCGCTTTTCGCCCCTGACCCTGACGGCAGAGCGGCGGGGCGAGTAGCCCCCGGATACGGGAAACCCCGCAAGAAAGACGGCGCCACGGAGCGCCGTTTTTTGTGTTCTGGCCGCCGGCATCCTCGCTTTTTCCACCCGCATCCAATAGGTTATCGGCCAGTACGGATAACCGACTGGCAAGGGAGTCGAACATGGCACTGCAGTGGACGGGCTTTTACGGGGCCTGGATTGGATTGATAACGCTGACTCTGGCGTGGCTGGTGGTGCGTCAGCGCCGTCAGTTGAAGATTGGCCTCGGGGACGCCGACAATCGGGCGCTGACCCTGCGCATTCGCGCCCACGCCAACTTGACGGAGTACGCCCCCATCGCGCTGATTCTGCTCGGCTGCGTCGAGGCGGGCGGGGCACCGTTGCTGCTGGTGCATGGCTGTGGCGCCGCGCTGGTGGCGGGGCGGGTGTTGCACCCCTGGGGCCTGATTGGCGGCCGTGGCGGCTACCATCCCGGCCGCTTTGTGGGCACGCTGCTGACCTGGCTCAGCCTGCTGGTGCCCGCCCTCTACCTGTTGCAGGCCAGCCTGCCCTGATCTTTAGGCGGCCTGGCCGGGTTTCAGCGCGTTGACCACCTGCTCACAGCGCCGGGCGATCCGCTCAACATCCTGTCGGCTCATCGATTGGGGCCAGGCCAGAGTCAGCTGCTTCAGCAACTTTTCGCACACCGGGCTGAGGTAGGGGGCCACCTGATGCATCTCGAGCAACAACTTGAGACGCGTCTGGTGGTCTTGCTGTTGACGCTGCGCCCGCCACTGTTCATTCAGGTGCGCCAGCCGCGCCATCCGTGCCCGGTGACCCGCTTCCAGATGGTTCAGCATGGCAGCGCGAACCTCGATTACCCGTTCGTCGTGGCTGAGATTCAGTTGCGCCCGCGCCGTGGCCGCGGCATCGCGAAACGCGTCCTCGAAGGAGAGCTCGGACAGCAGATGCGCCAGGTGTTGCCAGTCATAGAAGTGGCTGAGCAGCCCGCTGCGGCTGAGCGCCAGGATCAACGCCATCGCTTCCCGGGTGCGCCCGGTCAATAGCAGGAAGTGCGCTTTGGCCAGCTGAACCGGCCCCTTCGCCTCGCTGCCGCTCACCTCAGCCAGCAGTTTGCTGATCAGTTGCCGACACGGGGTTTGCTCCGCCTGTGGCAGCCCTTCGTAGCCAAACAGCAGGCGGCGGATCCGGTTCACCCGGGTAAAGTCGTTGTCCCGAAAGGTGCCCTTACTCTTGTTGGCAAAGGTCTCGTAGGCCTTGATCATGCCCACCGCGTCTTCGGCGCAGTAGCACAGGTCCGAGATCAACGCTTCCCGGTGGGAGGTGTCGAGCGCCAGCAACTGGGCGGCCCGGAGGTGGGCGATGGTTTCCGGGATCCGCACCGACGACAGGCTGTATCGGCTCAGGCAATCGAGGGTGTCGATGGTGGCCCGCCGCCCCTCCATCAGGGGTTTGAGCAGCGCCAGCGCTTCCTCCGCTTCTCCCAGATCCAGGCAGGTATTGGCCAGACCGAGGCGGGCCCAGTCGGCGCCGCTTTGCGCCAGGGCATCCTGGTACAGCGTTTTGGCCTGTTCATACAGGTGGGTTTTGCGCAGCAGTTTGCCCTGGGTCTCCCTGAGCAGCGGCAGGTATTGCGGGTGCCATACCGCCAGTTCGTCGCACAGGGCCAGCGCCCGCGGGTGATCGCCACAGGCGATGGCTTCATGCAGCGGCAGCAGGTGGTGACGACGCCGAAAGGCCCGGTCGATGCGCTGCTTCAGCACCGCGGGGTTGAGCGGCTTCAGCAGGTACTCGTCCGGCTTCAGATCCAGGATCGCCTGCACCACGTGGCCCTTGGCTTCACCGGTGATCACGATAAACACCGTGGAGGTGTTTATCCAGCCGTGGTGGCGCAGTTCCTCGAGGATCTGGCGGCCGTTCAGCCCGGCGCCGAAATTGAAATCACAGAGGATCAGGTCCACCGGCTGCGCCTGGGCCAGGCGCAGACACTCCTTACCGTTTTTGGCCTGCAGAATGTGCTCGTCCAGGAAGCCCTGGCGTCGCAACATCAGTTTGAGAAAAGCCTGCACCGGCGGCGCGTCATCGGCCACCAGCACTTTCAGCTGGCGGTAATCCGGCAGGGACATCAGCCCGCCTCCGACACGGCAAGCACTTCCCGGCGCAGAGTGGGCAGCAGCGCTTTGGCGGCGGCCCAGTTTTGCTGCCGCAATGCCTGCTCAAGGTGGGGCAGGGAGGGCAGCGCCAGATCCAGCATGGCGCGGCTGCCGTCGAGCTTGTGATGGAGCTGCAGCGCTTCCGCCAGCGCCCGTTGGCTTAGGGCGTTGGCCAGCGCGGTGAGGTCGGCATCGCTGGTTTGGGTAAACAGATGAACCAGCCCGGTTCGCTCGCTGGCACTGAGGCTTTCCAGCGGCGCCGGTTGATCGCCCAGGCCATGGAGTGCCACCAGGTCGTCCAGTTGAGCGGGGTTGAGCGGTTTGCTCAGCACATCGTCAAACACCATGCGTTCCCGGGGGGCCAGGGCGGCGGCGCTCCAGGCCACGAAAGTGCACTGATCCCCGAGCTGGGCGCGCAGGTTGACCGCCAACTGATGTCCCATCAGTTCGGGCATGACCTGGTCGATGATGACCATGGCCGGGGTCAGCCCGGTGTCGGCGATCACCCGGGCCGCATCCAGCGGTTCGGTGATGGCAAAGGTGCGGCAGCCCCGGCTGATCAATGCCTGCTCGAGCAGCAGGGTGTTGATGGGGTTGTCGTCGACGATAACGCACAGTGGCTTAGTCATTTTCCGGTTTCTCTATCAGGGCTAATGCCTGCTCAAAATCAAACTGGTCCAGAGCCGCCATCACGGATTGGAAGCGGGCTTCGGATACGCCCAGGGCGCGCGCACTGAACTGGCCAATCCAATTCAGTGCGCGGGTGTCACCGCTGCGCAGGGCGGCCAGCAACTGTGCGCGGGTCAGTACCGACGCGGCCGGGGCCGTTGACGACGCGCCCGGTTCGTCCGGCAGGGCGTGATGGATGCTTTTGGCCAGTTCCAGCGCTTGTTCACGCAGCCGCGTTAATGCCTCGTCGGTCAGGTTCTGCTCCGCGTGATGGCACTGCCAGTACAGGTCGTTGGCGCCCAGGTTGCCGGCGACCCCCTTCAGGGTGTGCAAAGCCCGCCCCAGACCGGCGCTGTCCGGCCAGACTTTCTGGCCAAACTCCTCCAGTTGTCGGGCGAACAGCAGCAGGGCGCGGAGCACCACGTCGATTTGGCCGCCACCGTTTTGCAGGGCGACATCCCGATCAAGTCCCGGGATCGCCGGCAGGGCGACGGTGGGCGTAGTGCACGGCTCGGGTTGGGCCTGGGCCGGCCCCAGCCAGCGCGTCAGCGCGCCCTGAAGCTGCTGGATCTGGATCGGCTTATCCACCGCATCATCAAAGCCGCACGCCCACATTCGCGCTTTCTCCTCCGGCATGACGTAGGCGGTCAGGGCGATGATTGGCGCGGTGCACTGGCCTTCGGCCTTGATCAGCCGGGTGGCCTCAAAGCCATCCATCACCGGCATATGGCAGTCCATCAGGATCAGGTCGTACACCCGGCGTTTTACCTGCTCCAGCGCCTCGAGGCCGTTCTTGCAGAGATCGATCTGCCACTGCAGCGGCGTCAGCAGCCCAAGTACCAGTTCCTGATTGATGGGGTTGTCCTCCACCACCAGAATCCGCTTGCCGGTAGGCAATCCACACAGCGCATTGGCATCGTACTGTGGCGGCGGACAGGGCTCTGCCGAGTCGAATGCCCGGCACAGTGCTTCCGCCAGCCGCAGACTGCTGATGGGCAGATTCAGACTGGGCACGCTGCCGCCCCGCTTTTTCCAGCGCTGTTTCAGCAGCAGGGCGTTGCTGGCATTGGCGGGCAGGGCCTGCTCGTCGCTGAACACCTGCAGATCCGCCGTTTCCGGCACGTCGGTAAAGGTCAGTTCCACCCCGTGTTGTGACAGCCACTCACGCCAGTCGGGCGGACAGGTGACCGGCGCCGCCATCCAGGCCACGCGTTTACCCGACAGCGCCTGCCAGCGCAGGTGCACCTGGCTCGGATCGGACTTGGCCAGGGTAAAGGGTACCCGCAGGGTGAAACTGCTGCCCTGGCCCGGCTGGCTG
>CAZWED010000202.1:0-6451 GCA_964632645.1 uncultured Ferrimonas sp.
GCCGGCCGCCAAACGCTCAGAGAGTTCTTCATCGGTCGGCAGGAACTCCAGGGCCCGATCCAGCTTGCCCTCTTTCTCCAGGTACTGGATAAAGCGGATCTGCTCTTTCAGCTGTTCACCATTGCGCGCCTCGGTCACCGAGATGGACAGGGTCTGGTGACGGCAGTCTTCCAGCACGATCTCCGCCACTTCGTCGGTCATCTCCATCAGCATCTGGTTACGCTGCTTGAGGGTCATCTCCCCTTCCGCCACCAGGCGGTTCAGGAGGATCTTGATGTTCACTTCGTTATCGGAGCAATCCACACCGCCAACGTTGTCGACAAAGTCGGTGTTGATACGGCCACCTTTCTGGGCGTATTCAATACGACCCAACTGGGTCAGGCCCAGGTTGCCGCCCTCCCCTACGATCTTCGCATTAAGTTGCGCACCGTTGATGCGAACCGCGTCGTTGGCGCGGTCGCCCACTTCGATGTGGCTCTCTTTGCTGCCTTTCACGTAGGTGCCGATGCCGCCGTTCCACAACAGGTCCACCTCCATCTGGAGCAGATGCTGGATCAGCTCGTTGGGGGTCATTTGCGCCTTCTTGGAGCCGACCATCGCCTTCATCTGCGGGGTCAGCTTGATCGCCTTGGCGCTGCGGTTAAAGACACCGCCGCCCTCGGAGATAAGTTCCGCGTTGTAATCTTCCCAGCTGGAACGAGGCAGGTTGAACAGGCGCTCGCGCTCCACGTAGCTCTTCGCCGCATCCGGGTTCGGATCGATAAAGATGTGCATGTGGTTGAACGCAGCGATCAGACGGGTGTGCCTGGACAGCAACATGCCGTTTCCGAACACGTCCCCGGCCATGTCACCAATGGCCAGACAGGTGAAGTCACTGGTCTGACAGTCGATGCCCATTTCGCGGAAGTGGCGTTTGACCGACTCCCAGCCACCACGGGCGGTGATGCCCATCTTCTTGTGGTCATAGCCGTACTGGCCACCGGAGGCAAAGGCATCACCCAGCCAGAATCCGTACTCTTCAGAGATGCCGTTGGCGATGTCCGAGAAGGTTGCGGTGCCTTTGTCGGCCGCCACCACCAGGTAGGGGTCATCCTCATCGTGACGGACCACATTCACCGGCGGAACGATCTCGCCCTGCTCAATGTTATCGGTCACATCCAGCAGGCCACGGATGAACATGCGGTAGCACGCCTGACCTTCCGCCAGCATCGCATCCCGCTCGACGGGCAGCTGTTTACAAACGAATCCGCCTTTGGCGCCGGAGGGCACAATCACGGTGTTCTTAACCTGCTGGGCTTTCACCAGCCCAAGTACTTCGGTACGGAAATCTTCGCGACGATCGGACCAGCGCAAGCCACCACGAGCCACCTTGCCGCCACGCAGGTGCACCCCTTCCATGCGGGGGGAGTACACGAAGATCTCAAATTTCGGCAACGGCAGCGGCATCTCCGGAATGCGCTCCGGCAGAACCTTGAAGGCGACGTAGGACTTGTCGGCTCCGTCATCCAGGGTCTGGTAGAAGTTGGTGCGCAGGGTCGCTTCGATCAACTCCACGTAGCGGCGGATGATGCGATCATCGTCCAGGTTTGCCACGTCATCGAGGTAGGCCTCGACCTGGGTCAGTTGCTTTTCAAGACTGCGGGCCGCCCGGCTCTTGGGGTTAAAGCGCTTACTGAACATCTCCACCAGCAGGCGGGCAATGTGCGGGTATTTGTCCAGCGTCTCAGCGATGTACTCCTGGGAGAAGGTTACGCCGATCTGGCGCATGTACTTGGCGTAAGCACGCAGTACCGTCACTTCGCGACCGGTCAGGCCGGCAGACAGCACCAGGTGGTTAAAGCCATCGTCTTCGTAGTCGCGGGACCAAACCTTGCCGAGCGCCTCCTGGAAGCGCGCCTGGTAGGAACTGATGTCCTCGTCCACTTCCCCTTTAAAGGTCATGGAGAAATCGAGGATCCAGTACTCGTTGCCCTCGACGGTCATCACCTTGTAGGGACGCTCGCCAATGACGCGCAGACCGAAGTTTTCCAGCATCGGCAGCACGTCGGACAGGTGGATCGGTTCGTTCTTGTGGAACAGCTTCAGGCACACCTGCTTGCCACCCAGCGCGCGCTCCTGCGGCTGATAGAACAGCATGCCCAGCTCGTCGGCGGTCTCCAGCTTTTCGAGGTGCTCGATGTCCACCAGCGCGGCGCTGGGCAGAACGTCCTCTTTGTAGCTGCGGGGGAAGGCATTAACGAATCGGCGGGACAGTTGTTTGCCCTGCGCCTCACCGCGGCTCTCAACCAGAGCGGCGTCCAGTTTGTCTTCCCAGGAACGAGCCAGCTCAACCAGGTTGTTTTCCAGCTCTTTTACGTCAATGTCCATATTGTTGTCTTCAACCTTCACCAGGTAATGGGTGCGTGCCAGCGTGGACTCGGAGAAATAGGTGGTGAACTCCACCTCGTGCTCAGTCTGGAAGCACTCCGCCAGCAGCTTTTGAGTGCGGACCCGAAGCTGGGTGTTGTAACGCTCTTTGGTGGTAAACACGAGGGCGGAGAAGAAGCGTCCGAACGGGTCGCGACGGACAAACAGGCGCACCTTGTCGCGATCCTGCATATGCAGAATGCCCATGGCGCCCTCAAACAACTGCTTTTCGCTCGCCTGGATCAGCTCATCCCGGGGATAGGTTTCCAGGATGTTCATCAACGCCTTGTAATCGTGACTGTTGGGCGCCAGACCGGAACGCGCCACCACCCGCTCCAGCTTGCGGCGGATCAGCGGGATTTCGCGAGGGCTGCGGTTATACATGGAGGAGGCGTAGAGGCCGATAAAGCGGTGTTCGCCCACCACCTGTCCCTGCTCGTTAAAGCACTTCACCCCAACGTAATCGATGTAGGCCGGCCGGTGTACACGGCTCTTGGTGTTGGTCTTGGTCAGGATCAGGTGGCCATTACCCAGGGCTTCCTTGCGCGCCTGCTCAGGCAGCGAGGAGAGCAACAGCCCCTGGCTCGGCTGGTCTTTCATGATGCCGAGGCTGGTGTCGTTGTCGCCCTGCAGGCTGATGTCGCCTTCGACCTTGGTCAGGTCGTAGCGGCGGTACCCCAGGAAAGTGAAATGGTGATTGGACAGAAACTCGAGAAACGCTACGGCCTCGTCACGGTCACTTTCGTGGCCGGCGATCGGCCCCTGTTTGACCATGTTGATCACGTCACCCAGTTTGTCCTGCATCGGCTGCCAGTCCGCCACCGCCGCAGTCACATCGAGAATGACCGAATCCAGCTCGTTGGCCAGTTCCTTCATCCGCGCCTTGTCCGCCAGGTTGTCCACCTCCACCAGGAACACCGCCACCCGCTCGTCCTGCGGCTCACCTTCCAGAACATGGCGAACCGCCGTGACCGCACCGGTGTCGTCACGGGCGATGGCGATGGGGCTGTGAATCATCAGGTGACTGGTGATGCCGTGGCGGTTCAGAGCCATGGAAACCGAGTCCACCAGGAACGGCATATCGGGCAGCACCATCTCGATGATGGTGTGGGCGGATTGCCATCCGTGGGTGCTTTGAGCCGGGTTATAAACGCGATTGCGGAACTGCCCGGTGTGCGTCTGGTTGAGGGTATTCCAGAGGCTGAGCGTGGCGCCGTACAGGTCACTGTCACTGCGCTGGGAAAGTTCGTCTTTTGCCAGGGTGCCGAAAATAAGGCGGGCAAAGGCGTCGATGAGGGGGGCTTGCTGCTCCGGCATTTTCTTATGGATCAGTTCCACAACGTTGTCGAGCAGGACCTGGGGCGTAGACGGTTGCTTGGCCATGTTGCTTGTCCTTTATGCGATGGCGCTTATTCGCTAATTATTGTTTTGCCATTTGATCTGCCGCAGCCTGGCGGCACTTGCGTCGCGAAGTGTATCACCCTTTGTCTGCGAGTGTGAGGCGTTTCGCATTTTGAAATGGTGGCTTTTTAGCCACTTTCGGCACCTTTTGAACAGACAGTCAGCAACCGCCTCAAAAAGTGCAAATTCACGCAGGAACCGGGGGCCTTTATGCAGGGAAAGTTCTTGGTAGGACCAGTGGATTGTGCTGTACGGTTTTCCCGATAAGCCATAAAAAACGCCACCTTAACGGTGGCGTTTTGAGGTTCGCGCTCAGGCGGCGCGTTGGGTTTCTTGTGGGTCTTCGACTTCCGATGCCGGATGGCCCTTGCCCCACAGCAGTCGCACCAGTGCAGGCAGAACCACCACGGCAGCCACCATGTTCACCAGGAACATGAAGGTGAGCAGGATCCCCATGTCCATCTGGAACTTCAGACTGGAGAACACCCAGGTGCTGACACCAACCGCCAACGTAATGCCTGTGAAGACCACCGCATTACCCCGTTCACACAGGGCACGGAGGTAGGCTTCCTGAACGTTCATGCCCGCCCGCAGGAACGGCGTCATGGTGGACAGGATATAGATGCCGTAGTCCACGCCAATCCCCACCCCCAGTGCGATCACCGGCAGCGTGCTGACCGTCAGGCCAATCTGCAGGAAGGTCATCAGCGCCTGAGCCAGTGTCGACACCAGGTACAGCGGCAGAATGACCGCCAGCGTGGCGCGCAGAGATTTGAAACTCATCAGGCACAACAGGAATACCGCACCGTACACGTACAGCATCATCGGCGTCTGCGCTTCGGCCACCGCTTCGTTGGTGGCGGCCATCACGCCGGCAGGACCGGAGGCCAGCTTAAACTTCACCTCGGCCGTATCAAACCGCTGCGCTTCCGACTTCACCGCCGCCACGACGCGATCCAGCGTTTCCGCCTTGTGATCCTCGAGGAACAGGTACACCGGCATCACGGAGCAGTTGCCGTTGAGCAGGCCCGATGAGGTCGGCACCCGCGAGGTGGCCTGCACCAGCGTCGCTGTGGTGCGGGGCAGCACGCGCCACTTTGGGTTGCCCTCGTTGTAGCCGCCATTCACGATCTTGGCGATCGACGCCAGGCTCGCGGTGGACTGCACGCCGGGCACGTTGGCGATGCGCCACTGGAAGCGGTCGATGCGCTCCATCACCTCGTGATAGGTACAGGCTTCCGGATACGCTTCCACGATCACCGTCACCACATCGGTCGTGATGGAGAAGTGATCCGTGATGTAAAAGGTGTCCTGGTTATAGCGGGACGCCTCCTTCAACGCGGGGGCACCGGCGTGGAGGTCACCGATCTTCATGGTCTGGGCCTGGTAATAGCCCAACCCAAACAGCACCAGCGCGCCGATCACCACGACCTTGGCGGTGCGGCCATCGGCAAAATGCGACACCTTGTGCCACAGCGGCGCCACCTTGCCGTGAGTCGCCTTAACACGGGCCAGGTAGCCATCGGAGAACTTCACGTAGGACAACAACACCGGCAGCAGCACCAGGTTGGTCAGAATGATCAGCCCTACCCCGAGCGATGCGGTAATGGCCAGCTCCCGGATGATGCCGATGTCGATGGCCAGCAGGGTCATAAAGCCTACCGTGTCAGAGACCAGCGCTACGCCACCGGGCACCAGCAGCGAGCGAAAGGCGGTTTGCGCCGCGGCTTTGGGGGTCGAGCCTTCGGCAACCCGATGCCCCACGGCGTTGATCATCTGCACACCGTGGCTGACGCCGATGGCAAACACCAGGAAAGGCACCAGGATGGACATCGGGTCCAGGCCGAAGCCCAGCACCGTCAAGCCGCCCATCTGCCAGACAACGGCGATAAGCGAACACCCCAGCGGCAGCAGCGTCAGCATGGTGCTGCGGGAGAACGAATAGACCATCACTGCGGTAATGACGATGGCGATCAGGAAGAACAGCAAGACGTCCTTGGCGCCGTCCGCCACATCGCCGGACATTTTGGCGAACCCGATGATGTGGACCTGGATCTGATCGTCCTCATACTGCTCGCGGATCTGCGTTTCCAGCTGCTCGGCAAAGGCCAGCACATCCATGGAACGGGTCACCGGGCCACCCTCTACCCGCTCCTCTTCTGGAATGGGCACCCAGTCCAGAAGTTGGGCCGTGACCATCGCGGCACTGAAATCCTCCGACACCAGTCGTCCGATGATGCCGGCCTTTTCGACGTTGGCGCGAACCTGGGCCAGGCCGTTTTCATCCGCGGTAAAATCTGCCGGGATCACCGGCCCGCCGCGAAAGCCGTCTTCCACCACTTCGGTGAATCGGGTCGAAGGCGAATACAACGACTTCACCTGGGTGCGATCCACACCGGGAATGAAAAACAGCTGATCGTGGATCTGGCGCAGCACATCAAAGAACTTGGGGTTGTAGATGTCGCCGCTCTTGTCAGAGACCGCCACCATAATGCTGTTGGCCCCACCGAACTGCTCCCGATGCTTCATGTAGGTCTGCATGTAGGGGTGGTTCAGGGGGATGTTCTTGGTGAACGCCGCATCCATCTTAAGTTCGGTGGCGCTGTAGCCGAGAAACACGCTCAACAGGGCGAACAGGATCAGC
>CAZWED010000203.1:0-6435 GCA_964632645.1 uncultured Ferrimonas sp.
AAAGGCATGAAAAGGAGTTGGGCAGTATCAGGGAAGAGCTTTCTAGAATAAAGCTCAATATTCGAAAAGAAAAAGAGTCAAATTTTCAAACTCCTCTCACATCAGAAAGTGCCGTATCTCTTGCCGCTTCTCATCATGACCGTCTTGATATAACACCACAGGCCAGTTGTCCTTTACCGGCACCTTCAGCCGAAGTGGGCTCTGACCAGCCATTCGAATCGGATCGCCCGGCAATCCGGATGCCGCCAAACTCGCCTTGGGTAGACTTTGTTCGTGCCCATTGGATGACTCTACTGGGCGGTGCCTCATTAGCGCTGGCTGGGATTTTTTTTCTCGACTACTCCGTCAGGTCTGGATTACTGACTCCCGCAATGCAACTTGGTCTCGCCACCGCATTCGGCATGGCGCTGGTTATTGCCGCACAATGGCTTAAAACACACCGGGGATCCGCGGCGATAGACGCGCCCTGTGCTGGCGCAGGCATGCTGATTCTCTATGGTTGCACGCTCACTTCCGGTGTGTATTTTGGCTATCTCTCCTCCACGTTCACTTTTCTGCTGTTAGCGGCGCTGTCCTTTGTCGCTATGGGGCTCGCATTACGCCATGGTCAGGTGTTGGCGGCTCTGGGGATCCTGGGGGCTTATTCCGTTCCGCCGTTGGTTCAGGGCGATGGCCATTTGGCGTTTCTGTTCGTTTATCTGTTCATTGTTTCCGCAAGTGGTTTTCTTTTGTTGCGTTATCTGTATCGCAGTTGGCTCTGGTGGGGAATTTGGCTGTGTGCCTTTTCCTGGTTATTACTCTCGCTGACAAAGCCTGACGAAGCACAAGGCTGGCGCGCGGTATACTTGTTTGGAATTGTTTGGGCTGGCTTTGCTCTTCCGATATTCGGTCTTCGCTTGAAAAATTGGAAAGCCGTACTCAAATTTCCACTGGAACAGCAACAGAGCCTGCATATTCTATGGGGGGTTATCGCTTTTCTTCAATGGCAGATATTAATCTCTGAATCGCCTTCGTCGTGGGGATATAGCCTCTCTGCAGGACTGTTTGTCTTCGCATTGTTACTGGCTCGCCACCCGATATCCATGGCCTGGCTGTGGCCTTGCCTGATGTTGATGCCATTATTGGCTGCGGTCACTGGCTGGTCCAATGCACTGGCGCCGCCAGTGCGTCAGGACTATCTGCTTATGTTGGTCCTGTACCTGTCTGCCTCGTTGGGCATTGCCGCCCCTTTTGCCTGGCGCAATCAACATACCATCCTCGCTTCGCTGGCCTGTGCCGTACCCTTAATCCTGTTCCTGTTAGTGGACTGGCGGCTGAGTCTCACCGTTGGGAGTGCTCTGGGCCTGTTCGGCTACGTTTCGTTGCTGTTTGCTTACTGCGCGGCGCTTTGGTTGTGGCGTAGAAAGCCCAATGGTGACGCCATTGCTTCGGTGCTCATCATCGCTCATCAAGCCGCGTTAATGCTCTGCTTAATATCCCTGTTTGAAGGGATGAACCTGACGCTGGCAATCGCACTGCAGTGGTGGACACTGTTGTTCATTTCGTCTCACTTTAATGCGAAGGTCATCAACGAAGTCATAAACTGGCTTTCCAGAATCCTGTTAGCGTTGGTTATCGCCCGATTGGTCGTAATGCCTTGGCTGTTGTTGAGTTCCCCGTCGGCACCTGAACATCAATTGGTGATTTGCCTTGCGATTTTTGCCTCTGCGCTACTGGCGTTAATGTTGCTGTACTCACGGGGAGCCGATCGGCAATGGGTGCTCAGCTTCGAAGTGGGTGTTGCCCAGCTTGCGGCAATCGCCATCGCTGCGCTCGTGCGCTACCAGCTCTACGGTCGTATTTATACGCTTGAGTTTTCCTGGGTAGAGTCGGGGATATACGTGATGACTTTACTTGTCGGCAGTGCGGCTTACCAATATCGATATCGAGTGAAACCGACCCAATTCCTGTTGGTCTTAGCTGACATCAAACTGCTGCTCGCTCTTGCGTTATATGCCGTCTTTGCGTTGCTCAATAATCCGTTGTTGATAACGCAGTCCATTTCTAGCACCCCAATTTGGAATGCGCTGCTGTTGGTCTATGGTGTGCCGCCGATACTGCTTGGCTGGCAAGGATGGAAACGCAGAGATCAGTGGCGTTTGCCGATATTGGCCTTGTCCGCCTCTATGGCGCTGCTGTTTCTGATCATGGAAATACGACACCTCTGGCACGGCCGGTTGTTGCCGGGGCAGCCCATTTTTGATGGTGAGCTTTACAGTTACTCGGTCATGGGTTTGATCATTGGCATTGGCCTGATGGTGGTTGCTGCAATAAACCGAAATCTGCTGGTGCAACAATGCGGGACAGCGACGCTGTTGGTGGTCATCGCCAAGATCTTTCTTTGGGATATGGCGGGATTAGATGGGCTTTGGCGGGTTGCTTCCTTTATGGGCCTGGGCCTGACCCTGCTGGGGACCGCCTATTGTTATAACCAACTCAGGATACGCATTTCTGGCCAGGGAAGAGACCTGAACGAAGCCTGGGTGGAGTAGCGGTTGGCGTGAAGCGGCTCAGGTGGGGCAGCGGTCGGTGCCGTCAGAAATGGCGGTGAGCAGCGATATCAAGAGTGCTGTTGAGCTGACGTTGTGATCAGGGGGCCGTTTTTCGTGGCAGTGATGTCACTGCCACCGATTTACGCTGTGGTATTCCACCCCTTTCGGGCCCATGACGGACACCATCAGGTCCACCTCATTGATCTGCACCGGCACCGGCTTGATCTCGGGCAGGGGGCGGGTTAGGCCGGTGACCCCCCGAAACAGGGTGATGTGGGGGCGAAACGGCGCGTGGCTCTGGTGCAGCCCATGTTCGGTGGCGTCCCGGCGCAGGAGGTGGGCGAGCTCGGCCAACGCCATCGGCGTGTGGCTGGTGGTGGCGCACACCACCCCTGCCCGCGGCCAGTGCGCCAGGCGGTTCAGCGTCAGGGAGACCTCCGGCACGCTCAACCCGTCCCAACGGGACAGCAATTGGGCCTTCTGCTGCTGGGTGACGTTGCCAAGGAACGCCAGGGTCAGGTGAAAGTTGGCGGCGGGCACCACCCGGGCGTGGCCTCCCAGGTCGCTGCCCAACCGGGCCTGCAGGCGGATCAGCTCTAACTGGCTGATTCGGCTTAACGGGACGGAGAAAAAGAGTCGCTCCGCCATGGTCACTCCTCGTGGTTAGCTTGGCGCGTCGGAGGTCGGACAGTACACTAAGGCCCTTTTCAGCCCCAGAGAGTCTCGGTTTGTCGACTTTGCCGATCCAGGATCTGTTCCCCAGCATCCGTGAAAACCTCGCCAGACACAATCAGTTGATTCTCCGCGCCCCGACAGGTGCGGGGAAATCCACCGCATTGCCTCTGGCGATGCTGGATTGGCCGGAAATTGACGGCAAGATCCTGCTGTTGGAGCCCCGCCGGCTGGCGGCGCGGATGATCGCCCGGTACCTGGCCCGCTGTCGGGGGGAAAAGGTGGGACAAACCGTGGGGCTGCGGGTGCGGGGGGAAACCCAGGTCAGTGACGCCACCCGCCTTGAGGTGGTGACCGAAGGGGTGCTGACCCGACTGATCCAGGCGGACCCGGAACTGAACGGCGTCAGCCTGATCCTGTTCGATGAAGTGCACGAGCGTCATCTGGCGACGGATCTGGCGCTGGCCCTGGCGCTGGAAGTGCAGGGCGGGTTGCGGGACGATCTCAGGCTGATGCTGATGTCGGCCACCCTGCAGGGACAGCCGCTGGATCGCCTGATGCCGGAGGCGCCCCTGCTGGAAAGCGAAGGGCGCAGCTACCCGGTTGCCATTGAATACGCGCCGGTGCCTACCGGACAGCCCTGGCTGCCCGCGCTGGTGGCACAGGTAAAACGCCAGCTGGCGAGCCAGAGCGGCAATCTGCTGGTGTTCCTGCCGGGGATGGGAGAGATCCGCGCCGCCCATGAGCAACTGACTGATCAGGTGAGCGCCGACGTCGATCTGTGCCCGCTCTATGGCCAGCTTTCCGGTGCCGAGCAGGATCGGGCCGTGGCGGTGCCGGAGGCCGGTCGCCGCAAAGTGGTGCTGGCCACCAATCTGGCGGAGTCCAGTCTGACCATCGACGGCATCACCGTAGTGGTGGATTCCGGTTACCAGCGGCGGGCCAGCCTGAACCTGCGCACCGGCCAGACCCGGCTGGAGCTGGCGCGGATCAGCCAGTCCTCGGCGGAGCAGCGGGCAGGCCGGGCCGGGCGTCTGGCACCGGGGCACTGCGTTCGGCTGTGGAGTGAAACCCAGCAGCAGAGCCTGGCGGAAGCGGAGCTGGCGGAGATCCAGCGCGCCGACCTGCTCAGCCTGGTGCTGGAGTTGGCCGCCTGGGGCACCACCGACGTCAACGAGCTGGCCTGGTTAACCCCGCCGCCCGAGGGGGCGGTGAGCCGCGCCCGCGCGCTGCTGCAACGGCTGGAGCTGGTGGCGGAGGACGGGCGCATTACCGCGTTGGGGCAACGGGTGCACCGGCTGGGGGCCGATCCCCGGTTGGGTCACATGCTGGTGAAAGCCGCCCAGTGGGAGCAGACGCAGCGGGAGCCCGGTGTGTTGAGGCTGGCCTGCGATCTGGCCGCTTTACTGGAGGAGGGCGACCCGATGCGGGGCCGTCAGGCGGGGGCCGATCTGGCCCGGCGTCTCGATGCGGCCCGGGGAGGCCGTTATCGCCAGCTGGCGGACAAGTGGTGGCACCAGCTGAAGGGCCCCCACGCCGCCCGTCCGGCCCATCACAGTGAGGCGGGCTGGCTGCTGGCGCTGGCCTATCCCGACCGGATCGCCCAGGGGCGCGGCGGCAGTGGCCACCGGTTCCTGCTGTCCGGCGGGGCGGGCGCCATGCTGGAGGAGTCGGACCCCCTCTGCGCCGAACCCTACCTGGTGGTGGCCAGCCTCAACGAGCGCGCCGGGCAGGGGGATGCCCGCATCCATCTGGCGGCGGCGCTGGATCTGGAGGCGCTCAAAGCGGTGCAGCCCGGCTTGTTCGACACCGTGCGCCACGCCGGACTGGACGCCGCCAGTGGCGCGCTGAAAGCGGAACGCCAGACCCGGCTCGGGGCGCTGGTGGTGGCGCGCGAGCGGCTTGCCGACCTGACCGAGTCGGATTACCGGCTGGCGCTGCTGGACCACGTCCGGCGCAAAGGGCTGGACGTGCTGCCCTGGAGCGAGCGGGCGCGCACCCTGCAGGCCCGGGTGGCGCTGGCCCGCCAGCACCTGAACGGGATCGGCTGGCCGGATCTGGCCGACGCCACCCTGGCTGACACTCTGGACAGCTGGCTGGGCCCCTACCTGGCCGGGCTGACCAAAACCGGCCAGCTCAGGCAGCTGGACCTGTACCAAATCCTGATGGACCGGGTGCCGTGGGAAGCCCAGTCGCTGTTGAATCAGGAACTGCCCGAGCGTCTGACGGTCCCCACCGGCAGCGCCCTGGCGTTGCAATACCACGAGGGGGGCGTCAAGCTGGCGGTCCGGGTTCAGGAGATGTACGGGCAGAGCGATACGCCCCGACTGGCCCGAGGCGCGTTGCCGGTGACGCTGGAGCTGCTGTCTCCGGCGCAACGCCCCATTCAGATCACTCAGGACCTGGCCGCATTTTGGGCCGGGGCCTGGACCGAGGTGAAAAAGGAGATGCGGGGACGTTACCCCAAGCATCTGTGGCCGGATGACCCCGCCAATACGGCGCCCACCCGCAAGACCAAGCGGCACCTGACGTAACCGAACGTGATGTAAATCGATGGCGAAAACTGCAAAGAAGGCCGCAACAAGCGGCAAAAAGAGAACCCCGAAAGCGGCGGCCAAGCACAGCCCTTCCCGCGGCCGCCGGTTTGCCCTGTTTGCCGCCAAGCTGGCCCTGGCCGGTCTGGCGGTGGTGGCCCTGTACGGGATCTACCTGGACACGCTGATCGCGAAGAAGTTTGAAGGCCAGCGCTGGTATCTGCCGGCGCAGGTGTTTGCCCGCCCCATGAGCCTCTATCCGGGGGCGCCGGTCACCCACAAGCAGCTGAAAGACGAGCTGGCGCTGCTGGGCTATCGCAACACCGGCCAGGCGGACGGCGAAGGCGAGTTCGCCGTTGCCGTCGGGCGCATCGAGATTTTCCGCCGCGCCTTTGACGGCCCCAACGGCTACGAATCGCCGCAGCGGGTGATGGTGCACTTCAACGAAAACCGGGTAACCCGGCTGGTGCGCTCCACCGATGGGCGGGACCTGGGCTTCCTGCAGCTGGAGCCGCTGCTGCTGGATCGCATCATCACCGGCAACACCGAAGACCGCCTTTTTGTCCCCCGGGAGGGGATCCCGGAGTCGCTGGTGTCGGCCCTGCTGCGCACCGAGGACAACCAGTTCTATCAGCACAACGGCCTCTCCTTCACCGGCATCGCCCGGGCGGCGCTGGCCCATCTGAAAGCGGGTCGTA
>CAZWED010000204.1:0-6414 GCA_964632645.1 uncultured Ferrimonas sp.
AGCCGCCGAAGTCATCCAACAGGATGTTTTCATCTTCAACGCCCATCTCTTTCAACATGTTGATCACGGCGGCGTTCATGACCGGCGGCCCACACATGTAGTACTCACAATCTTCAGGCGCGTCATGGTTCTTCAGATAGTTTTCGTACAGCACGTTGTGGATGAAGCCGGTGTAGCCGTCCCAGTTGTCCTCGGGCTGAGGATCAGACAGGGCAACATGCCACTCGAAGTTGTCGTTCTCGGCGGCCAGGCCATCAAAGTCTTCCACGTAGAACATTTCACGCTTGGAACGGGCACCGTACCAGAAGCTGATCTTACGCTTGGAGTTGAGGCGCTTGAGCTGGTCAAAGATGTGAGAACGCATCGGAGCCATACCTGCACCACCACCGATGAACACCATTTCCGCGTCGGTGTCTTTGGCGAAGAACTCACCAAACGGACCGGAGATGGTGACCTTGTCACCGGCCTTGAGGCTCCAGATGTAGGAGGACATCTTACCACAGGGCAGGGACAGGTTGTTCGGCGGCGGCGTGGCGATACGCACGTTCAACATAATGATGCCGTGCTCTTCCGGGTAGTTCGCCATGGAGTAAGCGCGGATGGTTTCCTCATCCACCTTGGACTCCAGGTTAAAGAAGCCAAAGCGCTCCCAGTCACCACGGTACTCTTCCGGGATATCAAAATCCTTGTACTTCACATGGTGGGCCGGGGCTTCAATCTGGATGTAGCCACCCGCGCGGAAGGGGACGGACTCCCCTGCCGGGATCGCCAGCTTGAGCTCCTTAATGAAAGTGGCCTTGTTGTCGTTAGAAACAACGGTGCACTCCCACTTCTTGATGCCGAACACCTCTTCAGGCAGTTCGATCTCCATGTCGCTCTTCACCGCGACCTGACACGCCAGGCGGCAGCCTTCACGCGCTTCACGCTTGGTGATGTGGTCCAGTTCGGTCGGCAGAATGTCGCCGCCACCGGATTTCACTTTCACACGACACTGGCCGCAGGAGCCACCACCGCCACAGGCAGAGGAGATGAAGACGCCGTTGTTGGCCAGGCTGCCCAGCAGTTTGTCGCCGGGGCTGGTTACGATCCCTTTGTCCGGATCGCCGTTAATATCAATGCGAACGTCACCGCTGGCCACCAGCTTGGATTTGGCGAACAGAATCACCAGCACCAGCACGGTCACAATCGCGGTAAACATTCCTACGCCGAGTACAATTTCCATCGACTAATCCTTTTACTTCCTATGCGACGGCCGCTTACAGCGACACCCCGGAGAAGGACATAAAGCCCAGAGCCATGAGGCCCGCGGTGATAAAGGTGATCCCCAGACCGCGCAAACCGTCCGGCACATCAGCGTACTTCAGCTTCTCGCGGATGCCCGCCAGCAGAACCAGAGCCAGAGCCCAACCGGTCCCCGCGCCCAGGCCGTAAACCACGGACTCGGTGAAGGTGTACTCCTTCTGAGCCATGAAGGACACGGCACCGAAGATGGCGCAGTTTACGGTGATCAGCGGCAGGAAGATCCCCAGCGCGTTGTAGAGCGGCGGGAAGTACTTATCCAGAGCCATTTCCAGGATCTGAACCAGCGCTGCAATCACACCGATGAAGGTAATGAACTGCAGGAAGCTCAAATCCGCATCCGGCAGACCGGCCCATTTCAGGGCGCCAGGTGCCAGGATGTTCATGTAAATCAACTGGTTAACCGGCACTGCCAAAGTCAGTACCACAATCACGGCTACGCCCAGACCCATGGCGGTGGTCACTTTCTTGGAAACCGCCAGGAAGGTACACATCCCCAGGAAGAAGGAGAGGGCCATGTTTTCGATAAAGATCGCCCGGATAAACAGGCTGATATAGTGTTCCATGTTCGCTCCTTACTCCTTGGGCTCAACCTGTTCCGGCTTCCAGGTGCGCAGCGCCCAGATGATGAAGCCAATCAGGAAGAAGGCACTGGGTGCCAGCAGCATCAGGCCGTTCGGCTGATACCAGCCGCCTTCGGAGGCCTTGGAGAAGATCTCCACGCCGTACAGAGAGCCACTGCCGAACAGTTCGCGGAAGAAGCCGACAGTCAACAGGATAAAGCCGTAACCCAGGCCGTTACCCACGCCATCGGCAAAGCTCAACAGCGGCGGGCTCTTCATGGCGAAGGCCTCGGCACGCCCCATTACGATGCAGTTGGTGATGATCAAACCAACGAACACCGCGAGCTGCTTGGAGATGTCATAGGCGTAGGCCTTGAGCACCTGGTCCACCACGATCACCAGGGAGGCGATGACGGTCATCTGCACGATGATCCGCACGCTGCCAGGGATGTGGTTGCGCATCAGCGAGATAAACAGGTTGGAAAACGCGGTCACGAAGATCAGCGCCAGGCTCATCACCGTGGCAGTTTCCATCTTGGTGGTCACCGCCAGCGCGGAACACACACCCAGAACCTGCAGAGCAATCGGGTTATTGCCGAAGATCGGTCCGACCAGGACCTCTTTCAAGGATTTCTCAGCCATTGTTCAGCTCTCCTTTACGGGCCTTAGCCAGGAAGGCTGCGTAACCTTCTTCACCCATCCAGAAGTCGAGGCTGTTCTGGACGCCGTTACTGGTCAGGGTGGCACCGGACAGGGCGTCAACGCCGTGGATGTCGCCTTCACGGGCACCGCCTTTGACGACCTTGATGGCCAGTTCGCCATTATCATCAAACAGCTTTTTGCCTACCCACTGCGCTTTCCAGCGCGGGTTTTCCACTTCCGCACCCAGACCCGGGGTTTCACCCTGGTCGTAGTACACCATCGCCTTGATGGTGTTGAAGTCGGGCTCCAGCGCCACGAACGCGTACATGGTGGACCACAGACCGTAACCGTGGATCGGCAGGATGATGGTCTCCAGTTCGCCGTTCTCGCCCTTCACCAGGTACACCAGGCCTTTGTCAGCGCGGCGCTTGATGGAGGCGATGTCGTTACTCGGCACCGAGGAGGTGGCGGTGTCACGCGCGGCCTTACGTTGATCGTAAGTGGCGGCGTCTACGCTGCTGTCGATCTCGCCGGTGGCGAAGTCGATCACGCGGGCATCGATGTAACGGTTGAAGGTGGCCTGGATGCCGCCATCAACCTTGTCCAGCAGACCCGCCGCTTCCAGAACGTAACGCTGGGTGTCTTCCGCCTTGTTGCGCTCCTGCAGAGGCTTGAGGGCAACGGCGGCACCGGACACCACCAGGGAGCACACCAGGCAGAGGCCAATCACCACGCCCAGGGTTTTGCCAAAGGTATCGTTTTTCTTAGCCATTGCGTGCCAGTCTCCGCTTGATGTTGGCCTGCGCCACAAAGTGGTCAAACAGCGGCGCCCACAGGTTGGCGAACAGAATCGCCAGCATGATCCCTTCCGGGAACGCGGGGTTCACCACCCGAACCAGCACGGTCATCACACCGATCAGGATCCCGTAGGCCCACTTACCCGGGTTGGTAAAGGAGGCGGAAACCGGGTCGGTAGCCATGAAGAACATACCGAAAGCGAAGCCACCCAGAACCAGGTGCCAGGTCCACGGCAGGTTGAACATCGGGTTGGTGTCAGAGCCAATCAGGTTGAACAGAGACGCGATGGCGATCATGCCCACCATGACGCCCGCCACAATGCGCCAGGAGGCGATGCGGGTGTACATGATGATCAGGCCGCCGATGGCCAGGGCCAGGGTGCTGGTTTCCCCAACGGAACCCTCGATAAAGCCCAGGAACGCGTTTTGCCATGCCGGATCGGAGAACGCGGCATACCAGGCGTAGTTGGCGAAATCCACCGTGCCAGCGGCCGCCTGGCCGAGCATGGTGGCACCGGAGTAACCGTCGGCCACAACCCATACGGCGTCACCGGAGATCTGCGCCGGGTACGCGAAGTACAGGAAGGCACGACCGGCCAGGGCGGGGTTCAGGAAGTTCCGGCCAGTGCCGCCGAACAGCTCCTTCGCCACAACCACACCGAAGGTGATACCCAGAGCCACCTGCCACAGCGGGATGGTGGCGGGCAGGGTCAGGGCAAACAGCACGGAGGTGACGAAGAAGCCTTCGTTCACTTCGTGCTTACGCACCGAGGCAAACAGCACTTCCCAGAAGCCACCCACCGCAAAGGTCACGGCATAGATGGGCAGGAAGAAACAGGCGCCATAGAACATCAGGCCGAGTACACCACTGTCCGCGCTCAGGCTGCCGCCCAGCAGTTCGAACAGGGCCACCTGCCACATGTCCGGCGTACCAAAGCCGGCTGCCAGCGCTTCCTGAGCCTGCCAACCGACGTTGTACATGCCGAAGAACATGGCCGGGAAGGTGCACAGCCAAACGGTGATCATCATCCGCTTCAGGTCGATGTTGTCGCGGACGTGAGTGGTACCACGGGTGGTTTTACCCGGGGTGTAGAGAATGGTGGCCGCCGCTTCATAGAGCGCATACCACTTTTCGTATTTCCCGCCCTTCTCGAAGTCGGGCTCAATACGCTCAATAAAATGCTTCAGACTCATTAGCCTTCCCTCTCGATGATCTCAAGGCAGCTGCGCAGCTCGCGACCGTAGTCGTATTTACCGGGGCAAACAAAGGTGCACAGGGCGAGATCTTCTTCATCCAGCTCCAGCGCGCCCAGCTTCTGAGCGTTATCGGTGTCACGGGCAATCAGGTCCCGCAGCAGCAGCGTCGGCAGGATGTCCAGAGGCATCACGCGCTCGTACTGACCGATCGGCACCATGGCGCGGTCGGAACCGCCGGTGCTGGTGGTCATGTCGAACAACTTGCCCGGGCTGAAGTGGGACAGGAAGGTGCGAGTGAAGGAGAACTTGTTGGCACCAGGCAGAATCCAGCCAAACAGCTCCTTCTCATCGCCTTCGGTCAGGGCACTCACTTGGTTGTGGTAGCGGCCGAGGAAAGCGTGAGGACCGACTGCAGAGCGGCCCGCCAGCACGGAGCCGGAGATCACCCGGACGTGGTTGTGGCTGAGCTCACCGTTGGTCAGCTGAGTCACGTCGGCACCCAGACGGGTGCGCAGCAGACGGGGCTTCACCACCGCCGGACCGGCCAGGGACACCACGCGCTCAACGTACAGTTCACCGGTGGTGAACAGCTTGCCGATGGCGATCACGTCCTGGTAGCCGATGTGCCAGACGGTGCGGGTTGCACTGGCCGGCAGCAGGGTGTGAATGTGGGTGCCCACCAGGCCGGCCGGATGCGGTCCGGCAAACTGGGCGGTTTCCACACCCGCAACGTCACCACCACTGACCCCTTCGGCACCGGTGCAAAGGTACACTTTGCCCTCGGTGAGGCGGGTCAGCACGGTCAGACCCTGCTTGAACGCTTCTGCCTGCTCGGCAATCACCACTTTCGGGTCCGCCGCCAGCGGATTGGTGTCGATGGCGGTGACAAAAATGCCCGCCGGGACGCTGTCCAATGCGGGCACTTTGCTGAACGGACGGGTGCGCAGAGCGGTCCACAGACCACTGGCAACCAGATTGTCCTGAACAGCCTGACGCTCCAGCGAAGCCAGCGCAGAGTCGTCATAGCGGGCGAAGGTTTCTTGCTCGTCGCCATCGACGTCGATGACCACGGATTGGAGGACGCGCTTGGCACCCCGGTTAATCGCGCTGATAACCCCGCTGGCGAAGGCAGTATATTTGACGCCCGGATTCTTCTTGTCTTCGAAGATCACCTGGCCTTTTTTTACGCGATCCCCTTCCTTTACGGACATCGTGGGGCGCATGCCAATATACTCTTCACCCAGGATCGCAACGCGAGCGATGGCGGGACCATCCTGGATTACTTGTTCTGGGCCGCCGCTGAGGGGCAGGTCCAATCCTTGTTTTATTGTAATCATACTCACTGCACTGCTTTGTCTGGGAAGTCCATCTCGCCGCCCTTGCGCTTCGCGGCGCGACGGCTTTCTTGACATCGTTCTCACTTACGCCGCGGGACACCCGGTAGCGCAAAAAAATCCCAATATTTGCGACCTGCGTCACGGCGACTCGGGCGCATAATACCGCAAAGGCCCCACTGCTGCCATGAAAAATGGCTTTACCTTTACGGGGTGATGGCCCAATGGACACAATCGATTAATATCGACCATCTTTTCACCATTTCTGTAGCATTTTTCACCAGATGGCGTCGCAACGCCGGAATCCCCTCACGTTTTTTGGCCAGCAAAAACCGTCCTGCCGAGGGATGAAATCGGTTCAGGAATTGGTGGAAACACCCCCTTTCCACCCCGGCCCGCTCGCAAGCAGGTAAATGCACGGTTTTCCCCCGGGTTAACTGTGTTTCCTGAAGGTTAAACGGTGCAATAGAACAGAGAGAAAACAGAAACGCCCCGCATAGCGAGGCGTTTTTTGTCGGACGTCGGGCTTCAGAGTTGCGACAAGCGTTCCGCGCTGAGAGTCAGCTCGTCGTTTTTGTTGAC
>CAZWED010000205.1:0-6408 GCA_964632645.1 uncultured Ferrimonas sp.
CCGGGCGCTCCATCATCAGGGCGCGGCGGTTGCTGGACCCGATCAGCATCTGGTCAGCACCGGCCTTACGCAGCTCGTAGCTGTCCTTACCGGGCTTATCCACTTCAAAGTTGTGGTGCGCGTGTTTCACCACCGCCACTTTGAGCCCCCGGCGGTTCAGCTCGGGCAGCAACTTCAACAACAGGGTGGTTTTGCCTGTGCCACTGTAAGCACAAATCCCCAACACGGGAACTCGGCAATCGGACAGGAGGGTGTCTGCGCTCATGGACTCTCTCATCGGTACTGTCAGGCCAGTAACTGCTGCTCCAGTTCCTGGCGTTGCTCTGGCGTATTGATGTTGGCAAAGGCGTCGGCCGCGCCGTCGAAGACGCAACGGGCCACCTTGTGTTGGCCATACCAAAGGTCAATCTTACGATCCCCGGCAGCCAGAAACTGCTCGATGGATCCCAATAACTCCCGCTTGAGCAGGATCACCACCGGGTGTTCCCGCTCGTCGTCGCAGGCCACGGCGGCATCGGCGTTGGCGTCCTGCATCGCGGCCAGCAGGCGCGGGGCCAGATCGGCGGGCAGGTTCGGGGTGTCGCAGGGGCAGATCAGCACCAGGGGGGTGCTGGCTTCTGCCATGGCAACGGCCATGCCTGCCATCGGGCCCATAAAGCCCGGCAAGGCATCGCTGTAGACCGGCAAACCCAGCTCGGCGTAGCGCGCCTGGTTGCGGTTGGCGATGACCAGGCCGGCCATGCCGGGCTGACGAACCCGGTTGAGAACGTGTTGGATCATGGGCTGTCCGGCAACCGGGATCAGCCCCTTGTCGTCGCCGCCCATTCGACGGGCCTGGCCACCGGCCAGCACCGCCAGGGTGATGTCATTCAGTGTCATGCTCTGGCTTCCTGCTGATCCGGACTGGTGAAGCGGATCAGGCTTTGGTTATCCAGGATCCAGTGCTCTTCGCACCGGTCGGTAAGTTCGGTTTGCTGGTGGCTGGTGATCACCAGGCCACAGCCCTGCTGGTAGAGCTGATCCACCATCTGGGTGATCAGTCGCAGCGAATCCGGGTCCAGGTTGGCGCTGGGCTCATCCAGCAGCAGAAAGCGCGGATTCAGCACCCAGGCGCGGGCCAGCGCCAGCCGTTGGCGTTCGCCACCGGACAACACCTGGGCCGGACGCTCCGCCAGGTGCTCCAGTCGGGCCAGCACCAGGGCCTCGCGGATCCGGTCGTCCCGCTCGGAGACGGACAGCGCCAGGTTGTTGAGACCGTAGGCCAAATTGTCCCATACGCTGCCATTAAACAGGTAGGGGCTCTGGTGCAGATACACCACCTGGCCGAGAGGAGAGCCGTCCCGGCGCCAGCGGCGGCTGGGGGCACCCTCCAACACCACCTGTCCGGTGGTGGGTTTGGACAGGCCCGCCAGGATCTTCATCAGCGTGGTTTTGCCCACGCCATTGGGCCCTTTCAGCCACACCCGCTGATGGCCATGGAGCACCAGCTCCGGGATCCGGAACAGCGGTTGTTGGTTGAAGCGCATCTCCAGCGCGGTCGCGGTCAGTTGCATGGTTATCCTCGGCGCAGGCCTTCCTGCTGGTTACGCAGGCTGCCCAGGGAGAAGTTGATCATCAGTGCCAGCAGCAACAACACCGTGCCCAGCGCCGCCGCCTGGGCAAATTCGCCCTTACTGGTTTCCAGGGCGATGGCGGTGGGGATGTTGCGGGTCACGTTGTGGATGTTGCCCCCCACCAGCATCGATGCACCCACTTCGGTGATGATGCGGCTGAAGGCGGCGATCACCGCCACCAGCAAGGGGGCGCGCAACTCGTGGCACAGGGTGAAAAAAGCCTTGTGACGGGGGGCCCCAAGGGTACGGGCTGTTTCCCAGGCGCGCCAGTCTCCGCTGGAGAAGGCGCCGTAGCTGAGGGAAACCAGCACCGGCATCGCCAGGAACACCTGGGCCAGAACCATCGCGTTCTGGGTAAACAGCCAGCGCAGATCGCCCAGCACGCCCTGGCGAAACAGCAGCAGGTAGGTGATCAGACCCACCACCACAGTGGGGATCGCCTGCATGGTCTGAAACAGGGAGATCACCACGCCGCGACCGGGAAACCGGCTGACCGCAAGGGCAAAGCCCAGCAGCACGCTGGGCAACAGAATGATGGCCATGGCGCGCAGGGAAACGCTGAAGGAAACGCCGATGATGGCCCAGACGTCGGGGTCAAAGCTCAACAGCAGGGTCAGCCCCTGCTGAAACACGGAAAACATGCCGTCGTTCATTTGGCGCCCTTATAGGTGGCCTGGAACAGCGGTTCGCCGCGGACCGTAAAGGCGTTGATCATCCCCTGTCCCTTATCACTGATCAGCCAGTCGCTCAGGGCCTTGGCACCGGCGTGATTGCGGTCCGGATACTGGCGATCGCTGATCAGGATCACCTGATAGGGGTTGAGCAGGTTGGCGTCGCCCTGGTGCAGCACCTGCAGGTCCAGCTTGTCTTTGAACGCCAGGTAGGTGCCGCGATCGGCCAGCAGGTACGCCTGCATCTCGCTGGCGGTCAGCAGGGCGGGGCCCATGCCCTGGCCGATGGCCGCGTAACCGGTAAATCGGGTATCGACACCGGCGGCCCGCCACAGGGCCAGCTCCTTAATGTGGGTGCCGGATTCGTCGCCGCGGGACACGAAGGGGGCGTTGGCGTCGCGGATCGCTTGCATCGCGGCGGTCACGCTGGCGGCGTTCTGAACGCCCGCCGGGTCAGTGGCGGGGCCGAGCAGAATAAAGTCATTGGCCATCAGCTGGCGCGGCAGACGGCCAAACCCGTCCTCGACAAACTTGGCTTCGGCGGCGGGGGCGTGGGTCATCACCAGGTCCACATCGCCATTGCGGCCGTGGCGAAGCGCCTTGCCGGTGCCGGTGGCGATCACCTGCACCTCGTAACCGCTGTCTTTCTCAAATTCCGGCAGCAGATACGCCAGCAGGCCGGAGTTGTCGGTGCTGGTGGTGGTGGCCAGGCGGACTGGCGGATTGGCCAGAACCAGCCCCGGCAATAACGCCAGCAGCAACAACGCTTTTGAGAGTGTACCTTTCATCCTGTAACCATCCTGTCGAACCAACAACCGTGGTGCATGCCGCATCTTGACCCACTGCACGACCACAGGCCCGGAACGTGCAAAGATAATGCCAATCGCTGTGAGAGGGGGGATTTTTGCCCGGGATCACACTTTCGCGCTGGCTTATAGGGTCAAAATGACGCACCTTTACGCTACTGGTGGGCAAATTGACCCTGACGGGACAATTTGTACCAATCTGCTCCCTTGATATTTGGAGATTTTCAGCGGTTATGGTCGATAAGCTTCCTCCCTCGACAGCGATGTCGGTTCTGGTGGTGGACGATGAGTCCGGCATGCGTTCGTTTCTGAAGAAAGCGTTGAGCAAACGCTTTGCTCTGGTGGAGGTGGCAGGCAGTGTCGAAGAGGCGGAGCAGCTGCGCAGCCGCTGCCACTTTGACCTGCTGATTGTCGACATCAGCCTGCCCGGACGGGATGGCATCGAGTGGCACGAAGCCCTGGATATGGACACCCGTCGTTCGGACGTGATCTTCATGACCGGTTTCGCCGATATGGAAACCGCCATCCGGGCGCTGCGTGCCGGTGCCGTGGACTTTATCCTCAAGCCGTTCCGCCTCGAGCAGATGATGCAGGCGGTGGATCGCTGTATCGAGCGTCGCCTGTTGCGACGGGAAAATCTGCTGCTGCGTCGCGAGGTGGCCCACAGCCACCCCAACACCATCATCGGCAACAGCAGCGCCATGGCGGAAGTGAAGTCGGTGATCGGCCGGGTGGCCGCCACCAACGCGGTGGTGCTGATCGAAGGCGAATCCGGCACCGGCAAAGAGCTGGTGGCGCGCTCCCTGCACCAACTGTCGGGCCGCAGTGGCTCCTTTGTGGCGGTGAACTGCGGGGCCATTGCCCCGGAGCTGCTGGAGAGTGAGTTGTTTGGCCACGTGGCTGGCGCGTTCACCGGCGCCCGCGGCGCCCGGGAGGGGCTGTTCAGCTTCGCCTCCGGCGGCACCATCTTCCTCGATGAGATCGGCGAGATGCCGCTGCAGATGCAGACCGCCCTGTTGCGGGTGCTGGAGCAGCGTACCATCCGGCCGGTGGGCTCCGAGAAGGAGACGCCGGTGGACGTGCGTGTGGTGGCGGCCACCAACCGCGAACTGCAGCAGGAGGTGGAAGCCGGACGCTTCCGCCGGGATCTGTTCTACCGCCTCAACGTGCTCAACATCCGCATCCCGAGTCTGCGGGAACGCCCCGACGATGTGGTGGATCTGGTGCACCACTTCACGCGCCAGCTGGCCACCGAACTGGGGCTGCGGGAAGTGGCCTGGAGCCATGAAGACCTGCAGGTGATGCAGAGCTATGACTGGCCCGGCAACATCCGTGAGCTGCGCAATATGGTGGAGCGCTGCCTGCTGCTGGGCAAACCGCCCGCCGAGTACTGGCGCAGTCAGGAAACCCCGGTGGTGGACGCCCCGGCCGGTGCCGGCTACCCGGATGACATGGAGCTCAAAGAGGTGGAGCGTCTGCACGTGCTGCAAGTGGTGGAGGCGCAGGAGGGCAACAAGTCCGCCGCCGCCCGGGTGCTCGGCGTGTCGCGCAAAACCCTCGATCGCAAATTCAAAGAGTGGGGCCAGGAAGGCGGATGCTGAAACGCTGGCGCCACCAGATCACCAATGACGTCAAGGTGATGACCAGCACGGTACGCTACCGTCTGCTGGTACTGATGCTGCTGCCGGTGCTGGTGACCCTGGCCAGCCTGGTGTTCATCACCATCTACTGGAACGTGACCTACACCGGCAAGCAGCTCTTTATGAAGGTGCGGGCCGACCTGGCCGTGGCCCAGGGGGTGCTGGCCAACCAGGCGGAGGCGCAGGAGCGCGCGCTGCGCCAGACTCAGCACGCCTGGGACTTCACCCAGCTTATCCAGTCACTGCACTACTCGGACCGATCCCTGAATCGTCTGCTGGAGGCGCACCGTGACCGTCTGGGGCTCGATTTCCTGCGCCTGGTGAGTCTGGAGGAAGCGCTGGCGGAGCCCAAGCTGCGCCAGTTGATCCCGGACGAGGATGATGACGCCCGCTCCGGCTTGCAGGTGCTGTCCCGCAAGCAGATGTTGCGGATCAGCCCCTCCCTGGCCCGCCTGGCCTCCATGCGCCTGAAGCCGACCCCGATGGCGCCCCAGCCCCGGGAGGGGTTTGAGCAGCGGGGCATGGTGATCCGCAGTCTGATCCCGGTGAAGGGGCCGGATGGCCATCGCATCGGTTACCTCGATGGCGGGGCGTTGATGAACCACAACACCGAGCTGGTGGACAACATCAAGGCCCTGACGTACGCCGATGGTACCCTGCCGGCCCGGGCTCGCGGGGCGGTGACCCTGTTTCTCGACAACGTCCGCATCAGCACCAACGTGCCGGATGATGAAAACGGCCGGGCGGTGGGCACTCTGGTGTCGGAACAGGTGCGTCTGAAAGTGCTGGAGCAGGGCAAGCTTTGGGTGGACAGGGCGTTCGTCTTTAACGACTGGTACATCTCCGCCTACGCCCCCCTGCTGGACACCAAGGGGGAGCGGATCGGCATGATCTACACCGGCTTTACCGAAGCCCCTTTCGTGCTCAACTACCTGATCAACATCATCGAGATGGGCACCATCCTGTTGCTGGTGATGCTCGGCTCCGGCCTGGCGGTGTACCGCGGGGCTTCCGGTCTGCTCAAGCCGATCGACCGCATTCACACCGTGGTGCGGGAGGTGCAGGCGGGGCGCAACCGGCGCATTGGCGATCTCGGTCTGGACCCGGCCAACGAGCTGGCCCAGCTGGGTCGCCAGTTTGACCTGATGCTCGACCAGCTGCAGGAGCGCAACCAGCAGATCCAGGCTGCCGCGCTGCAACTGGAGCAGAAGGTGGAAGAGCGTACGTTCAGCCTGAAGCAGCGAACCCGGGAGCTGAAGCGCAACATCCGTCTGCTGGAGGAGACCCGACAGCAGATGGTGACCAACGAGAAACTGGTGGCCCTGGGCGAGCTGACGGCGGGCATCGCCCACGAGATCAACAACCCCACGGCGGTGATCCTCGGCAACATCGAACTGATCAAGATGGAGCTGGGGGACCAGGACCACGACCTCAACGAAGAGATTGAGCTGATTGTTCAACAGGTGCAGCGCATCAACAGCATCATCCAGTCGCTGTTGCAGTATGCCCGCCCGGGGGATCTGGCGATGCCGCTGGAGCGCCAGACCGTCAACCCGATCCTGGAGGAGATGCTGGTGCTGGTGCGCCACTCGTTGCGCAAGCAATCGGTGGACGTGGACCTGGAGCTGGGGGCCAGCGCCCAGGTGGAGGTTAACCGGCAGCAACTGCTGCAGGTGCT
>CAZWED010000206.1:0-6400 GCA_964632645.1 uncultured Ferrimonas sp.
GCGGAGCCGGGCTTTTGCAATGGGCATGGATAGCCCGTTGCAAAAGCGAGTCTGGCCAGTGCTGAACGGGAAGGAGTGGGAGCGAGGGGTTTTCGTCGCGCCGGAGGCATAGGGGAGTCCAGAGGGGCGAAGCCCTTCTGGCGGCCGCCGGGCCGTCCCGGCAAAGGCGTTTAATGGTAGTGGGAACGTCACATGCCTGTGGCATCCCGGGAAAACAAAAGCCCCCTTAGAGGGGGCATTGTTAAAGCCACCTGCTATGCAGGTGGATTTTTACGGCGTTGCCGGTTTACTCGCCCAGCATCGCCGCTTTCAGTTTCTTGTCGGCGGGCTTGTCGCCCAGCCAGATGGCGAACAGGGCGCGGCGGAAGTCGTCCCCTTCCACCAGGGTCAGCAACTGGCCGTTCTTATACGCTTCCAGGCCAACGCCCGGGATGGACACCATGGTGAACTGGTCGCCCACTTGCACCGGGGCGTCGAACACCGCCATAAAGTTGTCCAGGCGATCGCGCAGCGGGGCCACGTTGCCGTTGGTGGCGGTCTCAAAGCCCTCTTCGATGGTGTCGATCATCCGCTCGGAGGTGATCATGCCGGAGAGGATGTTCAGGCGCACGGCGGTCAGCTTGTCGCTGTCCAGCACCCCTTCCGCGTCCAGCCCGGCCTGTTGGGCGTAGAGGGCGCCAACGTAGAGCTTCATAAAGTACTTGGAGCGGATCCCGGCGCCGTAGTAGTCGAGGGCCTGGCCCTGCACGGTGATCTTGGGGTCGAGGTCGACACCGGCAACGGTGGCGGCGTGGGCGGGCATCAGCGCGGACAGCGCCAGTGCCATCAGGGCAATCAGGTTTTTCATTTGCAATACAACGGGCCAGAAAAAAGTGGCGTATTGATAGCACGCCCCCTGATCCCCCTCAAGGTGAAACAGCACCGACCAGTGGCGAACGTGCGTGTATTTTCTGTTAATGGCGGCAAGCCTGAGGCGTTCTGGCGGGGAAAGGGCAAGCCTGACCCCGCCACAACAGGCCGTCATTGCCTCAGCCGGTTTTCAGGCTGCTGAGCTGCTGGCTGAGCCGGTC
Source organism: uncultured Ferrimonas sp. (assembly GCA_964632645.1). GTDB lineage: Bacteria > Pseudomonadota > Gammaproteobacteria > Enterobacterales > Shewanellaceae > Ferrimonas. The sequence goes on from CAZWED010000206.1 coordinate 1,071, forward strand.
CATCTGCGCCTGCAACTCGTCGCTGAACTGATGGTTCTGCGCCGTGAGCTCGGCCAGCGCCTGCGCCGCGTCGCCGATGGCGGTCAGGTTCTGGCTGATCTCCTCGGTCACCACGTTTTGCTCCTCGGCGGCGGTGGCCACCTGGGCGATGTGCCCGGCAATGGACTGGAACCCTTCGGACACCGTGGTCAGCGACTGGTGGCTGCTCTGGGTGTGGGTGCGGGCGCTCTCCGCCTTGCCGCTGCCGGTTTCAATCACGCCGACGGCGCGGTTCACCACCGAAGTCAGCCCCTCGATCATGGCGTGGATCTCCTCGGTGCTGGCCTGGGTTTTGGATGCCAGAGAGCGCACCTCGTCCGCCACCACCGCAAAACCCCGGCCCTGCTCACCGGCCCGCGCCGCTTCAATGGCGGCATTGAGCGCCAGCAGGTTGGTCTGCTCCGCGATGGCGCGAATGACGTCGAGGATGCGGTTGATGTCGTGGGTGTGGGCCACCACTTCGGAGATGGAGGCGCTGGCCTGGGTCATGTCTTCGGCAAGGCTCTCCACCATCTCCAGAGACTCCGAGAGATAGCGTTGGGAAGTGTTCACTTCGCCGTTGGCGCTCTGGATGTGGTCCGCCACCGCGGCTGCCCGCTGGGACACTTCGGAGGCGGCCGCCGACATCTGGTGGCTGGCGGTCACGATGCTGGCCAGCTCGTGCTGTTGCTGCTCCGTGGCCCGGCGGGCCTGATCGTTCAGGCCACTGCTTCTCACCGCATTGTCGCGGGCGGCGTCGCCGATGCCCTTGGCCTCGATCACCAGGGTACGGAGCTTGGCGATAAAGCGGGTCATCCCCTGGCCCAGCGCAATCAACTCCGCGTGGGTATCGAGGTGGATCTCGCGGGTCAGGTCCCCTTCGCTGCTGGCCAGATCATTGATGTTGCCCTGCAACTGGCGCAGCGGGCGCACAATGGAGCGCACCAGCAACACCACACTGACCGACAGCACCAGAATCAGCACCAGCGCGGTGATCTGCATCGACAGGGTGATGTCGAGGACGCGCTCGTCCACCTGTGCGGCCAGGGCGTCTGCGGTGGCCAGCACCACCGATTGGGGCAGCTCAATCAGTACCGACCAGCCACTCTCCAAACCGGGGATCTGGATGGGGTAGGCGAGGTAGTAAACCCCCTCATGCAGCCACAGCGGCTCGTCGCTCAGGTGCAGCCGGTTGAGCTTGCCGTCAAAGGTGGGGCGGGCATCGGCCAGCGGCGTGGCGAGCTTGTCGGTGTAGTGGGTTGAAGCGGCCAGCAGTCCCCGGGCGCTGAGGATGCTGATGCGGCTCTGGCCGCCATAGAGTGAGTCACTCAGCTTCGACACGGTTTTCTGCAGCTCCGGCAGGCTGACGTCCACCCCCACCACGCCGCGGAACCGACCCTGCGCCACCACCGGGGTAACCAGGCTGGTCATCAGCTCATACTCGCCGCTGTCGGTAACCACCTCGTAGCTGTAAGGCTCAAGCAGGCAGGGGCGTCCGGTATCGCGGGGGCAGAGATACCACTCCGCTTCCCGTTGGCCGTATTCGTTGAGGGTGGCGTCGTACTTCTCGGACGGGTCTTCCACCTGCTCCTGCACCGGCTCACCGAATTCATCGCGGAAGAAGTAGATCTCCAGGCTGCCGGCGTCGGGCACGCTGTGGGCCTGCGCCCCGCTGGTGAAGTTGGCGTCCAGCCCGTCAAACCCGTTGGGCTCGAACTGGGTGTAGATGGTGCTCAGTTCGGTGTTTTGCCGAAACAGGCTTTCCACCAGCGCGTTGACCTGATCCCGACTGAGGGTTTCGGCCTCGCTATTCAGGTTGTCGGACAGCATCGCGTCCAGCGTCATCGGCAGGCGCAGCAGGCCGACAAACACCTGGCCGACCTGCTCACTCAGGGTGCGGGACTCGCTTTTCAGGCGGGCCAGCACGGCCTGCTCAGAGGCGGACTGGGTTTGTTCGACGAGGCTGTGTCGCAGGTTGTCGAGGCCGAGATGAAGGCGGGCGCTGTAGGCGATGATCAGCACCAGGCCGGACAGGAGAAACGCGAGCAGAATTTTTGCTTTAAGAGAGGTTTGCTTGAAGCCCATACCCATTACCGTGTTGAGACGAACGTGGCATTCGGGGCGCTAGGGACAGCCGTTGGCCGTTGCCGGCGCGTGTGCCCGGCATCCCAAGCCCCTTTGTGTGTGGCCCGAAATCCCCCCGGTTTTGAGGCACGTGCACACTCTAACGGTACGCCGGCGAGAAACCACCCGAATTTTTACAAATGCGATACCGAACGGTTACTTAATCGCCGGGCGTGAAAATCTTTACCCCTGCGCCATCGGGAAATGTGTTAGGGCGAAGCAATGGCCGGAAACGGCACTCGATGATCGCCAGGCTGGCTGTCAGCGGCAATTGGCCGTCGGGCCGGGGCTTGGCGTTAAGGGCAGTGCCGGTTGGCTCACATCCTTCAGGCGGGAATAAGAAAAAGGTTTCAAAACCATAAGGTTAGTGAGGTTGTGCGACAATCGGTCGCACCCTGTGGATGCCCAGCCCACCGTAGTATGAGGCCCGTTTTTACGCGGACTTATGGATTCAGCCTCATGCGGTTACGACGGACCTTCTCCCCATTTCATCCCACCCTGCTGGCGCGGGCGCTGTCCTGCGCCCTGGCCCCCCTCATCACCCAGCCGGTATGGGCGGACGCCACACCGGAAACCCTGGTGGTGGTGGGCAACCGCCAGGCGGCGGCGATCAGCTCCGTCAGCGGCAGCGTGGCCGCCATCGACAGCGACGCGCTAATCCGCCAGCTGGCGGGCAACCTGCAGGACGCCATCGCCATGGAGCCGGGCGTTGAGATGGCGGGGATAGGCAAATTTGGCCTGGGCGCGTTCAACATCCGGGGGATGACGGACGACCGGGTCAAAGTGCTGATTGATGGCATCGAGCAGCCGATCTTTTTCAACGCCGGCAAGAACGGCAACTCCCCCCACATCGATGTGATCAACGAGTACGGCACGGGGGTGGAGATCGACACCCTCACCGCCATCGAAATCAATAAAAACGCCGCCTCCAGCCTCTATGGCAGCGACGCCATTGGTGGCGCCGTGATGCTGCGCACCAAGCGCCCGGACGATGTGCTGATGGGCAAACGCTCGGCGCTGGGGGTGATTCTCGGTTACAACGGCGCCAACCAGGAGTTCAAATCCACCGTAGAATCCGCCCACGACTTCGGCCATTGGCAGGGGCTGGCGATCTACACCTATCGGGACGGCAGCGAAACCGAAACCCACCGCGACGGCGCGGACGTCATCGGGGTAACCCGGGGGCAGGCGGACCCGGCCTCCTTCCGCAGTCACAACCTGCTGCTGAAAAGCGTCAGCCAGCTGAATGACCGCAATGAACTTTCCCTGACGGCGGAGATCCACCAGCGCGACTACGACACCGAACTGCTCTCGATGGAGGGGTACGAAATCCCCAGTCGCCGCCCCGGTGGCCTGCCCACCATCTACACCGACAACAGCCTCAGCCAACAGCAGGACCGCTGGCGCCTCACCGCCGAGCACCTCTGGCGGGCCAATCACCGCTGGTTTGATCAGAGCCTGGTGCAGCTGAGCTGGCAGATGGCCCGCAGCGACAACGACAACTACCGCACCAAGAACACCGACTGCCTGGACGGCTGCGTGCTGGTGCGCAACCGGGAGGACAGCAACCTTCAGCTGCACACCCAGTTCGACAAGGAGATCATCTGGCCCAGCCTGTCGCAGGCGGTGAGCTATGGCGTGTCGGTGATCCGCAGCGAGTTTGACTCCTTCTACGAAGACATCGACCTGGCCTCCGGCGAGCACCAGACCAGCACCACCACCATGCCCAAAGCCCACGCCTGGCGCACCGGCGTGTTCGCCAAGCAGCAACTGGAGCTGGACGCCGTGCCACTGCAATGGGACATGGGCCTGCGCTACGACCACTACGAAGCCCGCCCGGACAGCGACCTGCCGGAGCACAACAGCGACGCGCTGACCTTTAACCTCGGGGCGCTGTACCGCTTTACCGGGCAATGGTCCGGCTACCTCACCGTCAACACCGGCTACCGCGCCCCCTCACTGTATGACCTCTACTACCGGCTGGACCTGCCCCACGTCACCGTGGCGCCCAACCCGGACCTCGAGGCGGAGCACAGCATCAACTACGAATTTGGCCTGCGTTGGGTGGGCGACACCACCACGCTGGAGTGGGCCACCTACCTCAATGACTACCGCGACTTTATCGAGGTGTCGATCATCGAGCATGGCTACCCGGAGATCCGCCAGGCCACCAACATCGGCAAGGTGCGCCTCTACGGCAGCGAACTGAAAGCCACCTGGCAGCCGGAGGCGCTGGACGGCCTCTCCCTGCAGGGCGGGATGGCGTGGTCGGACGGGGAAAACCGCCACACCGGCGATTCGCTGGACACCGTGGCCCCCTTCAACGCCAGCCTGATGCTGGCCTACGACGCGCCGGATGAGCGCTGGGGCGTGGCGCTGCAAAACAAATACGCCGCCAAAAAGGCCGGCAAGGACTGGGGCACCGAAGGCAACCTGACCGCGCCCGCCTACTTCGTGATGAACCTGACCGGCTACTGGCAGCCCCGCGCCAACCTGCGCCTGAGCCTTGGCCTGAACAACCTCACCGACGAGCAGTACTGGCTCTACGGCAACCTGGCGGGCCGCATTGAGGACCCGCAGCAAAACATCGACCGCTTCAGCCAGAGCGGCCGGTACGTCAGTGCGCAATTGCAGTACTTCCTCTGAGGTGACCATGAACCCGAAGCAAGCAAACCGGCCCGCGACGCCCCGCCGATGGATTGGCTGGATACAGTGGGGCGTGGTGGCGCTGTTCCTGCTGTTGCTGGCGCTGGGCTGGGGATGGCCGGAGCGGGCCGACCTGCTGGTGCGCAGCGCGTTCTGGGGCCTGTTCTGGCCCCTGTTAACCGTGTTCACCCTGCTGTTGTTCGGCCCCCTGTTTTGCGGCGTGTGCCCGCTGGGCACCCTCGGCCGCTGGCTCAGCGAGCGGGGCATCCGCGCACGACTGCCCCGCTCGTGGCAGTGGGCGGGGCTGAGCCTGATCACCCTGCTGATCAGCTACTGGCTGGTGGTCAGCGTAAGCGGCGGCTATGGCCGCCTGCCGTTGGTGGCCACCCTGGCGTTCTTCACCGGCTACCTGCTGCTGTGCCTGGCGCTGTCCTGGCGCTATCGCGACGCCCCGTTCTGCCGCAGTGTGTGCCCCTTTGCCCTGCTGGCCAAAACCATGGGACGGCTGGCGCCGATGCGGCCCTATCGCAGTGGCGCTCAAT
>CAZWED010000207.1:0-6390 GCA_964632645.1 uncultured Ferrimonas sp.
TGGCGATCGCCACGTGCTCAAGAAACACGGTGAGCTGAACCTTCACCCCGAAGATGTTGGGCAGAAAGACGATGGCCGTCGTCAGTGTGCCGGCCATCACCGCCAGCGCGACGTTATCCACCCCCTTGGTGACCGCCGCGAACCGGTCTTTCGGGTCCTGCTGCAACACGCTTTCGCTGACCACCACGGCGTTGTCGATCAACATCCCCACCGCCAGCAGCAGGCCCATCATCGACAAGATATTGAGGGTGTAGCCCATCAGGTACATCACCCCGAGGGTGATCGCCACCGACAGCGGCACCGACACCACGATGATCAGGGTGGTCAGCGGATTGCGGATAAACAGGAACAGCACCAGAAACGACAGGCCGGCGCCGATAAGGCCCGCGCTGGCCAGGTCGCTCAGGGAGGATTTGACGCCGGCGGCCTGGTCGTCCATCACGAACAGCTCGATGCCGTCGAACTGCGGGTTGTCCCGGGTGTCGTCCACCACCGTCAAGACCCGCTCGGCCACCGCCACCAGGTTGGCGCCGGACTCTTTGAACACGTCCAGGCCTACGGCGTACTCCCGATCAAGGTGACGACCGTCCACCATCTCCGGGCGCTGGTAATGCACGTCGGCAATCTCACCCAGCTTGATGCCGTTGCGCACCACCAGCTCGCGGATGGCGTCGAGGCTTTGGTACTCCCCCTTTGGGGAGATCTGCCACAGGGCCGAGCCGGTGCGCAGGTCACCGGCGCTCATCACAAAGTTCTGGGCGCGCAGCTGGGTTTCCAGCCAGAGCGGGTCAATCCCCGAGGCGATAAGCCGCTCGGCGTCCAGGCGGATCTGGATCTCCTGCGGCTGGACACCGTACAGGGTGACTTTGGAGACGCCGGAGAGGCGCTCGATGGGCCGCTTGAGCTGCTTATCCAGCAGGTCCCAGGCGCCGGACAGATCCCGGGCGGAGGAGAGGCGCAGCGTGAGGATCGGCATGTCCGCGGTGGAAAACTGCCACAACAACACCCGCTCCACATCGGCGGGCAGCAGGTGGCGAACGGAGTCGACCCGCTCCCGCACCTCGACCACCTTACTGGCGATCGGCTCATCCCAGTTGAAGTCCATGCGGATCCAGGCTTCGCTCTGGCTGGAACCGGAGCGCATCCGCTTGACCCCGGAGAGGGTCGCGAGGGACTCCTCCAGTACCGAGGTGATCTCCCGCTCAACCTCCTCCGGCGAGCCCCCCTGGTAAGGCACCTGCACAGTGATCTGCGGGATCTCCAGGCCGGGCCACATCTCCAGCGGCAGTAAGCGGGTGGCCACCATGCCCAACAGCAGCAGGGCAAAGAAGGCCATCGAGACGGTTACGGGACGTTTGAGCGCCCATTGGGTCAGGCTGAGGGGCTTAGCCATGGGTTACCTCCGGGGCGTTCACCGGACGCTGAGCGCGGTCAAACAGGGCGTAGAGCACCGGCAGTACCACCAGAGTCAACAGCGTGGAGAGCCCGAGGCCGAAGATGACGGTGATCGCCATCGGCGCACGAAGCTCCGCCCCTTCCCCCAGTCCCAGCAACATCGGCAGCAAGCCCAGAGTGGTGGTGAGGGTGGTCATCAGAATGGGGCGCAAACGGCTGGCGGCGGCTTGCTGAATCGCTTCGTCGCGTGGCAAACCCTGCTCGCGCAGTTGGTTGATGCGATCCACCAGCACAATGGCGTTGTTGACCACGATGCCGCACAACATGATGAGGCCGATGAACACCAGCACTGAGAGGGCGGTTCCGGTCAGCCACAGCCCGAGGACCGAACCGGCCAGGGCCATGGGCACCGCCGCCAGGATCAACAGCGGATGCAGCAGCGACTCGAACTGGCTGGCCATCACGATGTACACCAGGAACACCGCCAGGGCCAGGGCGATCTTGAGGGAACGGCTGGATTGCTCCATCTCCTCGTTCTGGCCGCCGAACTCCGCCTGAATGCCGGAGCCCAATGCCAGGCCATCCAGCACACGACGGGCCTGAACGACCCCCTCACTCAGGGTGCCCTCGGTCAGGCCGGCGCTGACAATCGCCACCCGCTGCTGGGCGATGCGGTTGATGGCGGCGGGCCCGACGCTCTGCTCAATGGTGGCCACCGCATCCAGCGGCACCGGATGGCGGGCGCCCGGATTGACGATCAGGGCGCGGATGTCCTCGATCTGGTCGCGGGTCTGCTCATCGGCGCGCAGGCGGATGTCGATCTTACGGTCCGCCAGGGTATAGCGGGACGCCACGGTGCCCCCCACCAGGGTTGCCAGTCGGGCGGCCACGTCCGGCGCAGTCAGCCCGAGGGCGGCCAGACGGGCGTGGTCGAAGTGGATCGCCAGCTCGGGCTGGCCGTCGCGCAGGCTGTTGGTGACGTCGCTGAAACGCGGGTCGTCTGCCAGGGCTTTTGCCAGCGCGGTGCTGGCCGTTTTCAGCTGGTCGAGATCGTAACCGGACAGCTCAATCGCCAGCGGTTGTTTGAAGGTCATCAGTTGCGGCAACTTCAGCTCCGCTTCCAGATCGGGGATGCGGGCGGCGGTCTGGCGCAGGGTGGCCTTGATGGCGTCCTGGGCGTCAGGGTCGGCCAGCACCACCTGCAGGCGTCCCCAGTTCTCACCGCTGCGGCTGGAGGCGGAGGAGAGCAGGGCGGCACTGCCCGCCTGGGAATAGGCGTGCTCTACCGCCGGGTCGGAAAGAATCGATTGAGCCAATCGGTTCAGCACCTCATCAGTACGGCGTACGTCGGTGCCCGGTGGCAGCTGCACCTCAAGGTAGAACTCCCCCTGATTCATCGGCGGGATCAGCTCCATGCCCAGCCGCGGCAACAGCAGGCCGGCGGTGCCGGTGAACGCCAGCGCCAGGGCCACCGTCAGCAGGCGCTGGCGCAGGGCCAGGGCCAGCAGCGCAGGGTAAAAGCGCTCGAGGGCCTGATAGAGCTTCTGGAAGCCCCAGGCCAGCGGGGCGAAGACCCAGCCTGCCAGCCGCTTGACCAGCCGGCCAAGCACCAGTCCTACGGTCAGGATCAGCGCAGGCAGGTGGCGGAACAGCAGGGCAAAGGGAAAGGAGAACACCGTCGTTGCATAGTGACGGGTGCGTCCCCAGGCGCTGGCCGGCACTTCACGAGGCGGGCGGGGCGCGCCCTTCGGCCATTGGAATCCCCGGCGGCCGGCCAGCATCGGGATGGCCGTCAGGGCAACAAGTAAGGAGGCCACCAGGGCAAAGGCGACGGTGAGGGCTTGGTCGCCAAACAGCGCCCCGGCCACCCCCTCAACAAACAACAGAGGAACGAAAACCGCCAGGGTGGTGAGGGTGGAGGCGGTGATCGCCCCCGCCACTTCGGCGGTACCAAGGCGGGCCGCTTCGGAGCGAGTCTGTTCGTCGTCCGGCAGCGCTTGCTCGGCCGCCAACTGGCGGTGGCGATCGATGTTTTCCAGCACCACGATGGCGTTGTCCACCAGCAGCCCCACGGCCAGGGCGATGCCCCCCAGCGACATCAGGTTGAGGCTGATGCCGGCGAAATACATCAGGTTAAAGGTGGCCACCACGGAGATGGGGATGGAGAGAGAGATGATCAGGGTGGGGCGGATGTCCCTCAGGAACAGGTAGATCACCAGCATGGCCAGCACCGCACCGATCAGCGCGGCGGAGGTCACTTCGTCAATCGCCCCCTGGATAAAGCGGGACTGGTCGTAAAGGACGGTGATGTCGCGGGCGTCGCTGCGCTCGGCCAGTTGGGCCAGCTTGGCGTGTACCGCACGGGCCACCTGAACGGCATTGGCGTCGCCCTCCTTATAGAGCGCGATCTCCACCGCGTCCTCGCCGTCCACCCGGGAGATGTCGGTCCGCTCGGCGAAACTGTCCCGCACCTGGGCCACGTCTTTCAGCCGCACCTGACGACCGTCCTGGTGGTACACGATGACATTGGCCAGCGCCTCAACGCTGTCAAACTGGTTGAGGGTGCGCACCAGCAGCTCCTGGCTGCCCTGGGTCAGCTTGCCTGCAGACAGGTTGATGTTCTCGGCGCTGATCCGTTGGACCAGCTGATCGGGAGTCAGGTTGAGCTGCGCCAGTTTGTCCTGATCCACCAGGATCTGCACCTCGCGCACCAGGCCACCGGCGGGGCGCACGGAGGCCACGCCCGGCACCGCTTCCAGCTGCCGCTTCAGCTCATCATCGGCCCAGCTGCGCAGCGCAATCAGGCTGGCTTCATCCCGGGCGTCGGTCTTGACGCCCAGGCGCATGATCGGGTCGAGGTTGGGGTTGAACCTCAGGATCAGCGGCTTTTCGATGTCCAGCGGCAGCAGAATGGCGTCCAGCTTTTCCCGGGTATCCAGGGCCGCCAGGTCCATGTCGGTGCCCCATTCAAACTCCAGCTGGATGTCAGACAGGCCCGCCCGGGAGGTGGAGCTCAGGCGGCGCAGGCCCTTAACGATGCCAACCGCTTCCTCAATGGGCTTGGACACCAACTGTTCCACCTCGCTGGGGGCGGCGCCGGGATAGAGGGTGCGAACCGTCAGGGTGGGGTAGTTCATCTCGGGCAGCAGGGTCACCGCCAGGCGGGAGAACCCCACCATGCCGAACAGCAGCAGGGTGAGGATCCCCATCCACACGGTGATGGGGCGTTTAATGGCAGTACGGATCAGCGACATAACGGGCTCCTCAGCGCTGAGCGGCCAGTTGGAGTGACGGGATCACCTCCACCTGGGCCTCATCCTTGAGTTGATGCTGGCCCCGGATCACCACCTGCTCACCGGCCTCAAGGCCATCGAGGATCTCGACCCGCTCACCGTCTTCGTAACCCACTTCCACCATGCGGCTGCGGGCCTGGCCGTCCTGAATCACAAAGACCGCCTGTCCCAGGTCCTGACGCACCAGCGCCATGCGGGGAACCACCAGGGTATCGTGGTGGGTATCAAAACGGATGCGTGCCCGGCTCAACATGCCCGCCTTCAGGGTGCCGCTGCGGTTGTCCATCACGAGGGTGATCTTGAAGGTGCCGGTGTCCGGGTCAACCACCGGGGCGATGCGCAGCACTTCGGCCAGTTGCGTTTCGCCCAGCCCTTCGATGCTCAGCTCGGCCTCCTGGCCGATGCGGACGCGGGGCAGTTCACGCTCGGGCAGATGGAGAATGCCGTGCAAGGTTTCCTGTTGCACGATGTGGAACAGCGCTTCGTGCTCCGCGGCCATCTTGCCGCGCTTGACGTAACGCTTGGCGACCACGCCATCAATGGGGGAGGTGACCTTGCTGTAGGCCAGCTGCAGCGCGGCGATGTCCCGGTCAGCCAGGGCGGACTGGCGACGGTATTCCAGCTTGGCCAGAGTCTCCTGACTCACCAGTTGCTGATTCGCGATGGCGTGCAGGCGCTCCAGCTCCTGATCGATCACGTCCAGTTCGGCCTGGGCTTTGTTCAGGGCGAGCTGATAGCGTTTCGGGTCGATGGTGGCCAGCGCCTGTCCCGCCTTAACCGCCTGCCCCTCTTCGACATGAAGCAACTCGATGATGCCACTCACCCGGGCCACCACCTGCGCCTCTTCCGGCGCTTCCAGCAGCGCAGTGGTGCGGTAGTAAGCGGACACGCTGTCCACGCCAACCGGTTGGGTTTCCACCGGAACCCGGGGCGTGGTTTCCTCCGCAGGTGTCTCGGCAGCGGCAGTTTCAGAAGCTTCGGGAGCCGATTGGCTGCAACCGGTAAGGGCCAGCAGCAAGACCAGTGCGGGCGCGATGTAGTGAGACATGGTGACTTTCCCTAATTAATCCACAGACGGCGTTCTTATAGCGAAGGTCGTGCCAATTATTAAAAGCCATTAAAAACAATAATTTAATATCGAGGCGAGACGGGGTGTTAGTCAGTTTGCTCAACTGTTAACGAAATGATCCACTGAGTGGTGAAGGGAGCGAGCGGGGCGCAGGGCAGGCATAAAAAAAGCCAGCCCGAAGGCTGGCTTGTTCTGTCGATACGCCGTTAGCGCTGGTTGCCCGGCACGTAATCGCGCTGGGGGGCACCGGTGTACAGCTGACGGGGACGACCGATCTTGTGACCCGGCTGGCTCAACATCTCCTGCCAGTGAGATACCCAACCCACGGTACGGGACAGGGCGAAAATCACGGTGAACATGGAGGTCGGGATGCCGATGGCCTTCATGATGATGCCGGAGTAGAAGTCCACGTTCGGGTACAGCTTCTTCTCGATGAAGTACTCGTCGGACAGCGCGATGCGCTCCAGCTCCATGGCAACGTCCAGCAGCGGATCCTGGATGTTCAGCTCGGCCAGCACTTCGTGACAGGTCTCGCGCATCACGGTGGCGCGCGGGTCGAAGTTCTTGTAAACGCGGTGGCCGAAGCCCATCAGGCGGAACGGGTCTTCCTTGTCCTTGGCCCGGTCGATGAAC
>CAZWED010000208.1:0-6378 GCA_964632645.1 uncultured Ferrimonas sp.
GCTTCGCAGCGCGCCATCAAAGCTTGATAGTCGGACACGTTGGGTTCATCCTGTGTGGGCGGGTGCCGTCCTTAGCGCCGCTTGTAGAGTTGCCAACCGGCCACCAGGGCCGCGACCACAACCAGCATCACCACCACGTCCCAGGCGTGGTGGAAGATGCCCAGGCCGCCGTGCCCGGGATGGGCGTAAGCGATGGACGGCGCAAGAGCTGCCAGCATTGCGAAACGTTTATTCATTGTTCTCTCCTTAGACGTCGAACTAGCAAATGCGGGGCAACTGCTCCCCGACCGGCATCAATAATTGCCGACAGGTGCCGTACAGCCCCTCAACCAAAACCTGGTGGGTGTCGGCGCGGTCCACCGCGCCAATAATGGCGGCCTCGCGGCCTGCCGGATGAGCACGCATGGCGGCCAGAACGGCCTCCGCGTGCGGTTCGGCGACAAACGCCACCAGCTTGCCCTCGTTGGCCATCAACAGCGGATCCAGACCGAGGATCTCGCTGATACCCCGAACCTGGGGGTGGATGGGCAGGGCCGATTCTTTCAGGGTGAGGCGCACGCCGGCGACCTCGGCAATCTCGTTACAGACGGCGGCCACGCCACCGCGGGTGGCATCGCGCATGGCCCGCACCGGGCCGGCCGCCAGCATCGCTTCCACCAGCCCGTTGAGGGGCTGGCAGTCACTCTCCAGGGTGCCGCTCAGGGCCAGTTCGCCCCGGGCCTGTAAAATTGCGGCACCGTGGTCGCCCAGGGTGCCGTTCACAATGATCTTGTCACCGGGCCGAACCTGACAGGCGCCCAGCTGGCGGTCAGCGGGGATCACGCCGACGCCACTGGTGTTAATGAATATCTTGTCGCAGCTGCCGCGGTGCACCACTTTGGTGTCACCGGTGACGATCTGCACACCGGCGGCCCGTGCGGTGGCGGCGAGGGAGGCGATAAGACGTTCCAGTACCGCCAGCTCAAGACCCTCTTCCAGAATGAGGCCGACGCTGAGGCTGTGGGGCAGGGCGCCGCCAACGGCGAGATCATTGACGGTGCCGCACACCGCCAGTTTGCCGATGTCGCCGCCGGGGAATTCGATGGGGTCCACCACAAAGGAGTCGGTGGCAAAGGCAAGGCGATCGCCCTGTTCCACCATGGGGGCCAGGGCCAGCTGCGCCTGGTCTTCCATGCGGGCCAGTTCGGCGTTGTCGAACTGGGTCAGGAACAGCTCTTTGATCAGCCGTTGCATGGCCTGGCCACCACTGCCGTGGGCCAGAGTGATGCGGTCGGTCATGGGGTCTCTCCCGAGCGGGTCGACCCGCTCCTTCCTTGAATGACGATCTGTAGTTGGAAATTTAGGGGAGACTAATAAATTAGGGCATGCGCCAGATCAAATCTGCAGCGCCAAAGGGATTGATCAACATCAAAAAAACATGGGATAGGTGAGCATGTTCTGTTTTCAAGGTGGTTATCAGGGAATTGTTTTTGTTTATTTCTCAATGATTTGAATGCGGTTTTTGATGTTCATCACCCACCTTGAGGTGATGAGCGAATTGAGGAATGTGGCGCAACGAAACACGCCCCCAAAGCGGGGGCGTGTGCGTCAGGAACGGCGGAACGGTTACAGCAGTCCCAGCTTTTTCATGCGGCTGCGCAGGGTGTTGGGGTGGATCCTCAGCCGCTCTGCCGCGCCGCCCGGGCCGTGGATTTTGCCGCCGGTCAGGCGCAGGGCGTGCTCCAGGTACTTGGCGGTCATCACATCCAGCGGCACCAGCATGTCGGTGGCGTGGCTGGGGTCGATGATCACCGGCCGCTCATTGTCGTCGTCGCCGTGGTGGACCCCGGCGATGGGGCAGGCCAGGAAGCGGAAGTCCAGCGGCCCCCCGCGGGACTGGATCATCGCCCGCTCCACCGCGTTCACCAGTTCGCGCACGTTCCCCGGCCAGGGGTGGTTCTGCAGGCGCATCATGTCTTCGGCGCTGATGGAGGGCAGGTGCTTAAAGCCCAGTCGCGGTGACAACTGTTCCATAAAGTGGTGCACCAGCAGGGGGATGTCCTGACGGCGCTGGTTGAGACAGGGAATGTTGATGGGGAACACGTTGAGCCGGTACCAGAGGTCTTCGCGGAAATTGCCGGCCTGAACCATCTGCGCCAGATCGCGGTGGGTGGCCGCCACCACCCGGATGTCGAGTTCCACCGGTTCCACGCCGCCGACCCGCACGATGGTGCGGTTTTGCAGCACCCGCAGCAGGCGCACCTGGGCCGAGAGCGGCAGTTCCCCCAGTTCATCGAGGAAAATGGTGCCGCCGTTGGCCTGTTCAAAGTAGCCCTGCTTACGTTTTTCGGCGCCGGTGAACGCGCCCTTTTCATACCCGAACAGTTCGGAGTCGATCAGGCTGTCCGGAATGGCGCCGCAGTTCACCTTAATAAAGGGTTTGCCCGCCCGGGGAGAGCGCTGGTGGATGGCGTTGGCGATCACCTCTTTCCCCACCCCGGTCTGGCCGGTGATCAGCACGGTGCTTTCCAGCGGGGCGATCGCCTCCACCTGTTCCATCACCGTTTTCAGCCCGTTGCGGGCGCCGATCACTTCGTCCTGGCCGGCAATGGAGCGGCGCAGTGCGCGGTTCTCCGAAGCCAGCAGGGCGTTGTCTGCGAGGATGTTGCGGCTTTGCAGGTTAAAGGCGGTCACCAGAGAAAAGGGCGCCTTGAACTGCTGGAACAGCTCACTGTGCCGGTTGTTGAATGCCGCCTCGGCGTGGGCATAAAGCGCCACGACGCCCAGATGCGTGTCGTCGATCTTCAGACGCACCTGCACCACGGAGCGGGCCTGGGGCAGCACCTGGCTGAGGACATGGTGGGTGACCGGGTCCTGACGCACGTCGGTCAGGATCCGCACCGGCGGGCGATCCGGGTCCTGCAGCAGGGCGCACATCTCTTCGGTCAGGGCGATGCGGCGATCCAGCTGTTTGGCGCTGTTGGCGTCGGCGATGGCAACGCTCTGGATCTCCTGGCTGGCCGGCATAAAAAGGTTGATGTAAATGCCATCGGCGGGGAAGTGGGGCTGAAGTTCGGCGAAGCAGGCCTTGAGAGCGACCTCGATCTGAAGACTGCTGGAGAGCGTTTGGGTGACTTCCCGGTATAGCGACAACTCCAACGACATAGACAACCTCCTTATGTGCATCGGCGGTAAGGCAGTGTAGCGATACCCCTTGCCGGACTTCCGAGGTGGAGGTCATATCTGAATCATCCTCGCAGCGATAAAATTCATCTTTTGCCGGTAAGGTCACGATACTTCGTGATCCGCGCCCTTGTTGGCATTTTCGTCGTGCCATCGGACACGATATTTCAGTCGCGGTTTCCGCATCTCGTTATTGCTCACGATATCTCGTGCTTAATGGGCACGACATTTCGGAGCTGGTTGCGCTCGATCCCGATTCAATGCTTTTGACGCGCCGAGAAGACGGCTGGCACATAAACTGCCTCTTCATCGTCAGACACCGGCTGCGGCCAGTGACCGATGAATGTTGAAAGACCAACGGAGTGTGCAGTGAACACCGTAACCAGCAAGATTGCCCTGGCAGTACTGATGACCCTGGGCGCCAGCAGCGCCTACGCCAAAGAAACCATTGTTCTGAATGGCTTTGATATGACCCTGGAGCAAGCCTGGGAGATCGCCGAAGGCGATGCCGAGGTGAAGATCGACCGCAAGGCCGAGAAGCGACTGGAAAAAGCCTACGACACCCTGATGACCGCTGCCCGCACCGGCAAGCCGGTTTACGGTCTGACCGTGGGTGTGGGTCTGAACAAAGACCACAAACTGTTTGACGCCAGCGGCGAGATGACCCCGGAAGCCCTGAAAGCCTCCCGCGACTTCCAGTACAACGCCCTGCGCTCCCACAGCGCCGGTGTGGGTGAGCCGATGGACCCCGAGATGGTGCGTCTGGGTATGGCCGTGCGCCTGAACACCCTGCTGCACGGTCAGACCGGTGTTCAGCCGGAAGTGGCTGACCTGTACGTTGAGTACCTGAACCACGACATCATCCCGGTGATCCCCTCCCGCGGTACCGTGGGCGAAGCCGACATCCTGCTGGCCTCCCACGTGGGCCTGGCCATGATCGGCGAATGGGACGTGTTCTATAAAGGTGAACGCGTCAGCGCCACCGAAGCGATGAAAGACGCCGGCATCCAGCCGCTGACCCCCATCGGTAAAGACGCCCTGTCCATCCTGTCCAACAACGCCTTTGCCACCGCTTACGCCATGAAGGGCCTGAAGCAGGCCGAGCAGGTGCTGGAAGTGGCGCCGACCACCTTCGCCCTCTCCCTGGAAGCGCTGAACGGCAACGTGGCGCCTTACCTGCCGCAAACCAACCAGGTGCGTCCGTTCCCGTCCGTTCAGGCGATGTCTGAAACCATCCTGGCGCAGCTGGATGGCTCCTACCTGTGGGATGCCAACCCGGAGCGTCCGCTGCAGGACCCGCTGTCCTTCCGCACCACCGGCTACACCTTCGCCATGGCACAGAAAGCCGCTGACGAACTGGAGAAGATGCTGCTGATCCAGGTGAACGCCTCTGACGACAACCCGGCCGTGGTGCTGGAGCCGTCCAAGAAGCACCTGAAAGAGTCCCAGCTGCAGCAGTACCTGGTTGACGGTAAAGGTGGCGTGTTCCCGACCGCCAACTTCAACCCGCTGCCGGTGGCCATGGCGGTTCAACAGCTGAACATCGCCCTGGCCCAGGTGTCTCACAACACCGCCATGCGCACCCTGCGCCTGTCTGACGACCACTTCACCGGTCTGCCGCGCTTCCTGACGGCTCCGGGCAACATGGGCCACGCGTTCGGCGCCGTGCAGAAGACCTTTGCTGACCTGCACACCCGCAACAAGCACCTGGCTCAGCCGGTTACCTTCGAAGGCATCGCCATCGCCGGTAACATCGAAGACACCTTCACCAACCTGAAGCTGGCTTCCGACAACCTGATCGGCATCACCGACAACCTGTACACCATGTTCGGTGTTGAGCTGCTGCACAGCACTCAGGCCATCGACCTGCGTCGCATGGAAAACCCGGACCTGAAACTGGGCAAAGCCACCGAAAAGCTGTACGACGCCTACCGCGCCAAAGTGCCTTTCGTGAAGGTTGACCGTCCTTACACCCCGGACATCGCCGCAGGCAAACTGGTTGTTGAGCAGTTCTGAGTTCATCACTCCCTTGTGAGTCGACCCCAAACCGGTGCTTAGGCACCGGTTTTTTTTGCCTGCACGCCGGGCCCCCGGGGCCAGGGGAAGGGTTGCCGCAGTGCCCTGTGCTGCCCGATAAAGCGGGGCACAACCCCGCCCGCCGAATCGCGGATTCAACGCCTGAAACCGGGCAAAAATTGCCCCAAAAGACGACATCTCGTTAAACCGCGTTCGCGCGCACGGACATTCGGGATCGGGATCGCGCAAAACGGCGAAAAGTAACGAGTTTCGGTGGCGCTTTACGAAATGTCGTTCTCCGTTCTGACGAGATCTCGTTACTGGCGGGGGTGGATCATAAATTCGGCCATTTTGGCCCGGGTTTGGCCCGCTGGCACGGGCCGTGCAATCAGATTGGCATAACACGCAGAAGACCTATTTGGAGCAATCCATGTCAAACGACAAGCCCATGCTGGCATCGCGTCGCGCGATGCTGAAAAAGACCGCAGCCCTGGCTGCGGGTGGTGCCACCCTGATGGTGGCTGGCCCGAGCCGCGCCAGCGAATGCAAACCGGCCACCCCGAAATTCGATGAGATCTACGACATCATCGTGGTGGGCTCCGGCTTTGCCGGCATGGCGGCTGCCGTACAGGCGGCAGAAGACGGCGCCAAGGTGCTGGTGATCGACAAGATGCCGGTATTCGGTGGTAACTCCACCATCAACGGCGGCGCGATGGCGGTAGCCGGCTCTCGTCTGCAGAAGAAAGAGGGCATTGAGGACAGCGTCGACCTGATGGTGGAAGACATGCTGGCCGCCGGCCGTGGCATGAACGACAAGAAGATGCTGGAGCTGGTGTGCGACGGCACCGCCGAATCCGCCCAGTGGCTGGAAGAGCGCGGCACCGTATGGAAGCCGTTTGTACAGCACTTCGGCGGCCACTCTGTGCCCCGCATTCTGCAAACCCGTGAAAGCTCCGGCGCCGGCATCATCCGTCCGCTGATCAAAGTGGCGAAAGCCAAAGGCGTCACCATGTACACCCAGACCGAGCTGCGCGGTTTCGTCAAAGACGAATCCGGTCGCATCGTGGGTGTGAACGTTCAGGCCGACTACTTCTGGCCGAAGAAGCGTTCCGGCACGCCGAAGATGTACGGCGCCCGCAAAGGCGTGATCATGGCCACCGGCGGCTTCGGTCGCGACATCGACTTCCGTCAGATCCAGCA
>CAZWED010000209.1:0-6352 GCA_964632645.1 uncultured Ferrimonas sp.
CCGCATGGATTTGACTTCCCAGCCCTGCAGGGCCAGACCCGCCTCAAACTTCTCCAGAAACTTGTATTCGTGCTTGGCTTTTTTGTTCAGCGCGATGGTGGAGGAAGTGGGCGTGGATTTCTTTGCGTTTTTCTTTGCCATAGGCGCGACATTATACTCGCCCGTCGCCATTTTGGTATCGTCTTCGCTGTGGCAAAATAGCGCGATTCTGAATTTGGGAGAGGTAAGATGCCCGAGATCAATCGCAGCGCTCTGGTGCGCTTCAGTGCGACGCAGATGTACGCGCTGGTCAACGATGTGGCGGCATACCCCCAGTTCCTGCCGGGCTGTGTGGGGTCGGAAGTGCATCATGCGGATGAGCGCGAGATGCGGGCGTCCGTATCGGTACGAAAGGCGGGCATCGCCCAGACGTTCACCACGCGCAACTCGCTGGTGGCGGATACCGAGATCGCGATGGCATTGGAATCCGGCCCGTTTAAGCGTTTGCAGGGAGTGTGGCGCTTCCTGCCGTTGCGGGAAGATGCCTGTAAGGTGGAACTCAGTCTGAACTTTGAGTTTTCCAACGCGCTGGTCGAGAAGGCGTTTGGCAAAGTGTTCAATGACCTGGCCCAGAACATGGTGCAGGCGTTTTCCGAGCGGGCCAAGGAGGTCTACCGTGGCTGAACTGATTCAGGTGGAAGTGGTGTACGCCCTGCCGGACGAAGCCTTTGTCCGCAAGCTGGCAGTGCCGGCGGGCAGTACCGCCGAGGCGGCGATTGACGCTTCCGGCGTGTTGGAACAGTACCCGGAGATTGACCTGGGCCAGCAGAAAATCGGGATCTTCAGCCGCACGGTTAAGCTGAATCAGCCTTTGGAAGCGGGTGATCGGGTGGAGATTTACCGCCCGCTGATTGCGGACCCGCGTGAGGTGCGTAAGCGTCGGGCAGAAAAAGCCAAGGCGGAGGGGCGGGCCGATAAGGTGACCGGCGGTAAGCCGAACCCGCTGCGTTCCCAATCCGAGTAATTCGCGCACGGATAAAAGCAAAAAAGGGTGGCCTCAGGCCACCCTTTTTCTTTCCATGCTGCCCGGCTCAGGGACGCCCGCCCTGCAGCGGCGTGTAGAACGCTTCGCTTAGCTCGTAGTCGCCATCAATGGAAACCACCGCATCGTCGGCAAAGTGCACCACCAGCTCTTTGCGGGTCAGTTCGTTGGTGCGGCCGTTTTTGAACTGGTAAACGTAGTACCAGGTATCGGACGCGAAGCTGTCGCGCAGCACCGGACGGCCCAGAACAAACTCCACCTGCTCCCGGTTCATGCCGATACGCAGTTTTTCTACCTGGTTTTGCTCGATAAAGTTCCCTTGGGGAATGTCGATCTTGTAGACCATCCAATCGAAGACCGAGCAACCGGTGACACCGGCACTGAGTGCGGCGGCCACCATCAGCATCCTGAACTGCTTCATCCTAATCTCTGCGTTACCTTGGCGTTAAAGGGGCATCATAGCGAAGCCCGGGAGACAAAAAAAGCTCCCCGCAGGGAGCTTTTCCTTGGCGTGGCGGTTACATGGCCGCCTGGAAGATGGCACAGATCGCCTCGTGGGTTGCCGGTTTCGGGTTGGTCAGGCCGCAGGCATCGTTCAGGGCATTGGTGGCCAGGGTGGGGATGTCCTCGGCTTTGACCCCCAGTTCAGTCAGGTTGGCCGGAATGCGAATGTCTGCAGACAGCTGACGAATGGCCTGCAATGCCGCCTCGGCCGCTTCTGCTTCACTCATACCCTGGGTGTCGACACCCATGCAGCGGGCGACGCCGGCCAGTTGACGGGTGGCGACGCTGGCGTTGAAGGCCTGGACGTGGGGCAGCAGGATGGCATTACAGACGCCGTGGGGCAGGTCATAGAAGCCGCCCAGTTGGTGCGCCATGGCGTGCACGTAGCCAAGGCTGGCGTTGTTAAAGGCCATGCCGGCCAGGAACTGGGCGTAGGCCATCTGCTCCCGGGCCTCAAGATCGCTGCCATCCTCCACCGCGCGGCGCAGGTACTGGCTGATCAGCGCGATCGCTTTCTCGGCACAGGCATCGGTGATGGGGGTGGCTGCGGTGGACACGTAGGCTTCGACGGCGTGGGTCAGGGCGTCCATTCCGGTGGCGGCGGTCAGCGCTTTGGGCTTGGCCAGCATCAGTTCCGGATCATTGACGGACAGGATGGGGGTGGTGTGTTTGTCAACGATGGCCATTTTGATGTGGCGGGATTCGTCGGTGATGATGCAGAAGCGGGTCATCTCGGAGGCGGTGCCGGCGGTGGTGTTGATGGCCACCAGGGGGGCCTGGGGCTTGCTGGAGCGGTCCACCCCTTCGTAGTCGCGAATGGTGCCGCCGTTGGTGGCCACCAGGGCAATCCCCTTGGCGCAGTCGTGAGGCGAGCCACCACCAAAGGAGATGACAAAATCGCACTGGTTGTCGCGGAACAGGGCCAACCCCGCTTCGACGTTGCCAGTGGTGGGGTTGGGCTGTACGCCATCAAACACAATGGATTCAATGCCCTTCATGCCCAGCGCTTCGGTAAGCTTGCTGACCAGGCCCAGTTCGACCAGAGGCTTATCGGTTACCACCAGGCCTCTGGTGAAACCCAATGTGGCGATGTCGTTGATGGCATCGTCCAGGGCGCCTTGACCTAAGGTGTTGACGGAAGGGATAAAAAACTTGGTTGCGGACATGGCGTCCTCCTGGTTTTAAGCTTGAAAGAATAAAATTCAAATTCGCTTCATGGAGGTAACGCTAGCATCCGGATGAGGGCGTCGGCGTGATCTGGATCGGGCTTTCGGGCCAGGCAGCCCGATCCAGCTCACAACCGACTCCAACTGCTCAATCGGTGTCCACCACCAGCAGTTCCCGGGCGTTGGCGAGGGTGTTGTCGGTGATGGTGTCGCCGCCCAGCAGGCGTGCCAGCTCCTGAAGACGCGCTTCGCCCAGCAGTGGCGTCATGCGGGTTTCGGTGCTCTTGCCCTGGCTCTGCTTGGCGACAAACATGTGGTTGTGGCCATTGCCTGCGACCTGGGGCAGGTGGGTCACACAGAACACCTGGGTGGACTGGCCGAGCTGGCGGAGCATGCGGCCAACCACGGCGGCGGTGGGGCCGGAGATCCCCACGTCCACTTCGTCGAAAATCAGCGTGGGTGTGGCCACCTTACGGGCGGTGATCACCTGAATCGCCAGACCAATTCGGGACAGTTCACCGCCGGACGCGGATTTGGCGATGGGCTGCAGCGGCTGGCCCGGGTTGGTTGTGACCATGAACTGCACGCGGTCGCCGCCACTGGGGCTGATGGCGTCGGCCCGATGCGCCACCTGGATCTGGAATCGGGCGTGTGGCATCGCCAGAGCCCTGAGGTTTTCCGTAACCAGTTTGTCCAGTTCCCGGGCGTAACGCTGGCGGCTCTTGTTGAGCTTGAGGGCCTGCTCGGCCAGTTGGGCCTGAGCCGCTTCGCGCTGCTGCGCCAGTTGGTCGATCTGCTCATCGCTGCTGGCCAGATCCGCCAGCTCTTCGGCCAACGTCTGGTGGTGCTCCGCCAGTTCGCTGGCCGGCACCATGTGTTTGCGGGCGAGGCTCATCGCTCTGGAGAGGCGGTTTTCCAGTTCGGTAAAGCGCTCCGGGTCCATCTCCAGCCGGTCACGGTAGCGCTCCAGTTCGCTGCTGCTCTCCTGCACCTGGATCAAGCCCTCGTGCAGCATGGCGGTGATGTCGCCCAGGGCGGGGTCGTCAGCTGCCAGCGTTTCCACCTGGTTGATCGCCTGTTGCAGCAGGGACTGCACGCTGACTTCGTCCCCCTCACTCAGCAGGTAAAGGGCACGTTGACTCTGCTCCAGCAGGGTGCCGCAGTTGGCCAGGCGGCGGTGCTCCACTTCAATCGCTTCAAACTCCCCGGGCTGCAGCGCGAACTCGTCCAGTTCCTGAACCTGGTATTCCAGCAGCTGGGCACGGGCGGTCCGTTGCGCTTGCTGTTCCCGCAACTGTCGCAGTTGCAGATCGAGAGAGCGCCACTGCTGATAGGCGTCCTGGCAGCGTTGAAGCAGGCTGTGATGGCCCGCGTACTGGTCCAGCAGGGTGAGTTGGGTGTCGCTGTGCAGCATGCCGTGATGGGCGTGCTGGCCGTGGATGCTGATCAGGGTTTCCCCCAGCGCCTTGAGCTGGGAGAGGGGGACCGGATTGCCGTTGATCCAGGCGCGGGAACGCCCCTCGGCGCTGATGCTGCGACGCAGAATGCATTCACCCTCTTCCTCCAGGGCATTGGCCCGCAGCCATTCGATGGCGGCGGGGATCTGGGCCACATCAAAGCGGGCGGAGATCTCCGCCCGCTCTGCGCCGGGTCGCACCATAGCCGCTTCACCGCGGCCGCCCAGACAGAGGCTGAGCGCATCAATGGCAATGGATTTACCGGCACCGGTTTCCCCGGTGATGGTGGTCATGCCGGGGGCAAAGTCCAGTTCCAGAAATTTTACGATGGCAAAGTTGGCAACCGTCAGTTGAGTAAGCATGGCGCATCCCTGTGTGGATAAACAGCACTGTACGGGAATACAGTATATGCAGATTTTTTGTCCGGTAAAGCGGCAGGAACGGAAAATTCTGCACACACTCACCCTTTGCCTGAGAGGAGTGGGGCGATGAGTGCAGTGGCGGTGATCACGGGGGCAAACCGAGGGATAGGTTGGCATACCGCGCAACAGCTGGCGGAGCAGGGATATCTGGTGGTGCTGACGGCCCGCTCGGCGGCGTCCGCGGAGCGGGCGGCGCTGGCATTGAGGGAATTGGGGGGAGCGGCGGTGCCCTATGAGCTGGACGTTCAGGACGCTTCTGCCGTCGCCGGTCTGGCCCGTTGGCTCGACAACCACCTGGGGCGGGTGGACCTGTTGATCAATAACGCGGGGGTGTTTCTGGATGATGGCGTGTCACTGCTGGACCTGGATGACGCGACGCTGCTCACTACGCTGCACACCAACCTGCTGGGTCCCCTGTACCTGTGCCGGGCTCTGGTGCCGATGATGCTGGCGCAAAACTATGGCCGTATCGTCAATCTTTCTTCCGGCTACGGGGCGCTTAACGACATGGGGCCGAACATCGCCGCCTATCGCATCTCGAAGGCGGGTTTGAATGCCCTGACGGCGGAGCTGGCTGCGGAGTTAACCGGCAGCAACGTGAAGATAAATTCGGTGTGTCCGGGTTGGGTCCGCACCGACATGGGCGGGCCTCAGGCCAGTCGCGACCCGGCCGAGGCTGCCGCGGATGTGGTGTGGGCGGCAACCCTGGATGATGAAGGCCCCAGCGGGGCGTTTCTGCGTTACCGCCAGCCCATCCCCTGGTAGGTCAGAACAGCTTACTGCCCCAGCCCAGCTTACTGCGCAGTACCTGGAAGTAGCTGTGCCCCTTGGGGTGGATAAGGCGCAGGGCGTGGTCCGCTTTGCGGATGATGATCTCATCGCCGGGCAGGGCTGACAGGGTAACGTGACCATCGCAGCTGACCTCCAGCGGCCGATCGCGCATATCCGGCGAGGCGATCAGTTTCACTTCGCTGTCGCCGTCCACCACGATGGGGCGGCCGGACAGGGTGTGTGGAAACATCGGCACCAGGATGACGGCGTTGAGATTGGGGGTGAGAATGGCGCCACCGGCTGACAGGGAGTAGGCGGTCGAGCCAGTCGGGCTGGAGACGATCATGCCGTCGGCGCGCTGGCTGTACATGAAGTGCCCGTCGATGTAGACCTCGAACTCGATCATGTGGGCCACTTTACCCGGGTGCAGCACCGCTTCGTTCACGGCGGTGTTGGACGCCTTGAGTTCGCCGTGGCGGTACACTTCGGCCTGCAGCAGGAAGCGGCGCTCTGCATCAAACTCGCCGGCCAGCACCCGTTCCAGCGGTCCTTCAAAGTGCTCCGGGCTCAGGTCGGTCAGGAATCCGAGATTGCCCCGGTTGACACCAATCACCGCCACGTCAAAACGGGACAGCACGCGGGCGGCGCCCAGCATGTTGCCGTCCCCGCCCACCACGATGGCCAAATCGCAGCGTTGACCCAGTTCAATCAGGTCAACCCGCTCCGCTTTGTCGCAGCCGAGTTGCTTTGCCACCCGGGTTTCCAGCAGTACCTCGTAGCCCTGCTTACGCAGCCAGTAGAACAGCCGGGTCAGGGTCTGGTTGGCGCCGTCGTGATCCGGTTTGCCAATCAGGCCGATGGTATGGAAGGGATTGGTCATGATGATGTTGGCGTTGGCCCTTGAAGTGGCGGGTTTCGTCCCCATAATAGGCTCAGAGATTTATTGAATAAAGTGGTTTTGCCTGGAGTTGAGATGGCTGACAAGCAGGAAAAAGTAGCGCCGAATGAGGA
>CAZWED010000210.1:0-6347 GCA_964632645.1 uncultured Ferrimonas sp.
GCCAGCTTTTCCCGGCTGATGCGGGCCTGAACGGCCATAAAGCGTTGGAAACGTTCCTCTTTTACCGCTTCCGGCACCGAATCCGGCAGATCATTGGCTTTCGCCCCTTCGACCGGGCTGTACTTGAAGCAACCCACGCGATCCAGCCGCGCTTCCTCCAGCCAGTCCAGCAGGAGCTGGAAGTCTTCCTCGGTCTCACCGGGGAAGCCCACGATAAAGGTGGAGCGGATCACCAGGTCCGGACACACGTCTCGCCAGGCCTTGATCTGTTCCAGCGTGCGCTCGGCGTTGCCGGGGCGCTTCATCAGTTTGAGAATGCGGGGACTGGCATGCTGGAACGGAATGTCCAGGTAGGGCAGGATTTTGCCCTCGGCCATCAGCGGCAGCACATCCTCAACGTGCGGGTAGGGGTAGACGTAGTGGAGACGCACCCAAATCCCGAATTCGGCCAGCTTTTCGCACAGCGCCAGCATGGAGGTTTTCACCGGCATGCCGTTCCAGAACGCGGTCTTGTGCTTAACGTCAACGCCGTAGGCCCCGGTGTCCTGACTGATCACCAGCAACTCTTTGACGCCGGCGGCCTGCAGGCGCTTGGCTTCATCCAGTACGTCGCCCATCGGACGGCTGTCCAGGGTGCCGCGCATTGACTGGATGATGCAGAAGGTGCACTTGTGGTTACAGCCTTCGGAGATCTTCAGGTAGGCGTAGTGACGCGGGGTCAGTTTTACCCCGTGGTCCGGGATCAGGCTGGTCATCGGATCGTGCTGGGGCTTGGGCAGGTGGGCATGCACCTGTTCCAACACCATCTCGTAGGCGTGCGGACCGGTGATGCCGAGTACCTTGGGATGGATCTGCTTAATCTCATCCTCTTTGGCGCCCAGACAGCCGGTCACCAGCACTTTGCCGTTCTCCTTCAGCGCTTCACCGATGGTGTCCAGCGACTCCTGCACCGCAGAATCGATAAAGCCGCAGGTGTTGACGATGTCGTAACCTTCGATGCGCAGCTGGGTCAGGATCCGCTCAGAATCCACCAGGTTTTTGGGGCAGCCCAGACTGATGAAACCGATGCGGGTGCCCGTGCCCTGACTGCCGTTGCCCATCTCCGGTGCCACCTTGGTGGCGTGGGTGGTGCTGGGCTGCTCGGCAACGACGCTCTGGGCATTGGGATCGAAAGTGTTGACGGTCATAGCGTCTGAAGATCTCCGCTGATAAAGGGGCTCACAAAAAGAGGGCGGGATTATACCCGAAGGCGTGGCCAGATACAGTGGTGGCTGGCTAAAAAAGCAGCGCCCGCTGTGGAGGCCATTGATTGTCGGTGATTTCCTCTGGCAGGCGTGGCAATGCGCGGTTTGGCGGTCATAAGTAAGCGTTTGATTTTTGGTCTGCTATGTTGATTCAAGTGGCTTGGCTTATCGAGCCTGATTGGGCGGATCCGCCCCTGCGGGCGTTTCGCGGTGCCCCTGACCGAACAAGGGAACTGACCATGTTAAGACCTCTTCTTTTGACCCTGGCTTTTGGCTTTGCCCTGGCCGGCTGCAGCGGCTCGGCGCCCTCCGACTCCGACCCTGCCGTCACCACCAACCCCGACCCGGTTCCCCTGATTGAACGTGCGGTGCTGTTTGGTAATCCGGATCGCTATCAGGGGCGGATCAGCCCCGATGGTCGCTGGATGAGCTTTCGCGCCCCGCTGGATGGGGTGATGAACCTGTGGGTGGCGCCCCGTGGTGATATTGGCCAGGCCAAGCCCCTGACCCACGACACCGGTCGGGGGATACCGGCGCACTTCTGGGCGCTGGACAACGAGCACGTTCTCTATATTCAGGATCGGGACGGCGACGAAAACTGGCACCTTTACCGCATCAATCTCACCAGCGGAGAAGTGAAGGACCTGACCCCTTATCCGGGAGTGCAGGCGCAGATGGTGGCACAAAGCCGCAGCCATCCGGGCCAGGCCGTGGTGGGGATGAACGACCGGGATCCCCGCTGGCACGATCTCTATCTGGTGGATCTGAACACGGGCCAGCGTACCCTGCTGGCGGAAAATCCCGGCATGGCCAGCCTTCTGGTGGATAACGACCTGAAGGTGCGGTTGGCGCTGGGTTCCGCAGAGAGTGAAGGGCAAACCGTATATCAATGGCAGGCCGGGCGGTGGGTTCCGCGCTTTACCATTCCGGCGGAGGACATGCTCACCACCTCGATATTGGGTTTCGATGAAAACAATGAGCGGGTTTACCTGCTCGACAGCCGCGGACGGGATACCGCAGCCCTGGTGTCTTACCGGCTTGAGGATGGGGTAACCCGGGTGCTGGCCTCCGCCAACGGGGTGGATGTCTCGGCGGTGCTGTTTGACCCCAGAACCCACAAGCCTTTTGCCTACGCCGAAGACCGCCATCGTCCGGTGTGGTTTGCCATCGACCCCAACTTTCAGAAGGACATCGTGCAGCTGAACCGCCAGTTGTCCGGGGGGGCCAGTGTGCTGGCGATCTCTCAGGACGCCAACTATTGGACCGTGTACACCGACGAGAGCGACGGTTCCCCCATCTATAAGGTGTATGACCGGGAGCGTGGCACTCTGTCTGAACTGTTCGTCACCCATCCGGCGATCAATGGCCTGCCCCTGGTGAAAATGCACGGCGTGACCATCCCGTCGCGGGACGGCTTGGAGCTGGTTTCCTACCTGACGCTGCCGCGGGAGGGGGACCCGGAAGGCGATGGCATCGCCAACCAGCCGGTACCGCTGGTGATGCTGGTGCATGGCGGCCCCTGGGGACGCGACACCTTTGGCTATTCGCCGCTGGTGCAGTGGCTGGCGAACCGGGGGTATGCGGTACTGCAGGTGAACTTCCGCTCGTCCACCGGCTTCGGCAAGGCGTTCGTCAACGCCGGTAACCGCCAGTGGGGCCGGGCGATGCAGGATGATCTGCTCGACGCCAAAGCCTGGGCCATTACCCAGGGCGTCACGGAAGAGGGCAGGGTGGCGATCATGGGGGGCAGTTACGGCGGTTACGCCACGCTGGCGGGACTGACCATGACGCCGGACGCCTTTGCCTGCGGTGTGGACATTGTCGGGCCATCCAACCTGCAAACCCTGTTGGACTCAATACCACCTTACTGGGCCAGCTTCCGTCGGGTGTTTGCCAACGCCATCGGGGATCCGGATACCGAAGCGGGCCGGGCATTGCTTAAGGCGCGCTCACCCTTGACCTACGTCGACGCGATCAGCAAGCCGCTGTTGATTGCCCAGGGCGCCAACGACCCCCGGGTGAAGCAGGCGGAATCCGACCAGATTGTGCAGGCAATGAAGAGCAAAGGGATCCCGGTGAGTTATGTGTTGTTCCCGGATGAGGGGCACGGGTTTGCCCGGCCGGAAAACAACATCGCGTTTTACGCCGTGACTGAGGCGTTTCTGTCCCAATGCCTGGGAGGCCGGGTGCAACCGGTTGGTGACGATTTTGCCGGCTCCAGTATCGAGATACCCCACGGTCGGGAATACATCCCGGGGTTGCCTGCGCCGACGTCGCAGGAGTGAAGCAACAGCGGAAAAAAAGGGGCGCCTGAGCGCCCCTTTTTCTGCCTTGCCGTTTACCAGCCGCACTGGCGTCCGGCTTGCTCGTTTTGCTTATCCAGCCACTGATGCAGGGGGGCAAAGTAGTTGAGCATCGCTTTGCCGCTCATCTGCTCGGAGCCGGTTACCGCCGCCAGGGCTTTCGGCCAGGGTTGGCTCAGACCCATCTCCAGCATGGCGTTCAGTTTGGCACCGGCTTCCTTGCTGCCATAGAGGGAGCAGCGGTGGATCGGGCCTTGGTAACCGGCTTCATCACACAGCGCCTGGTAGAACTGGAACTGGAGGATGTGCGCCAGGAAATAGCGGGTGTAGGGCACGCTGGCCGGTACGTGGTACTTGGCGCCGGGGTCGAAGTCCGCTTCGGAGCGGGCAACGGGGGCCTGCACGCCCTGGTACTGCTCGCGCAGCTCCCACCACGCGGCGTTGTAGTTGTCTTCGGTGATCTCCCCGGAGAACACCTTCCAGCGCCACTGGTCGATCATCAGGCCAAACGGCAGGAAGGCCACTTTGTCCAGCGCCTGACGAAGCAGCAGGCCGATGTCGCTTTGCGCCGGCGGCACTTCATCAATCAGCCCAATCTCCTTGAGGTAGTTGGGCGTGATGGAGAGCGAGATGACATCCCCGATCGCTTCGTGGAAGCCATCATTGGCGCTGTCTTTAAACAGGAAGGGCTGATCCATGTAGGCCCGCTGGTAGATGTTGTGGCCCAGCTCGTGGTGGATCACCCGGAAGTCTTCACCATTCTTGCGAATGCACATCTTGATGCGGATGTCTTCGCGGTTATCGAGATCCCAGGCCGAGGCGTGGCAGACCACATCGCGATCCCGCGGCTCAACAAACAGGGAGCGTGCCCAGAAGGTGTCGGGCAGCGGGGCAAAGCCCATGGAGGTGAAGAAGGTCTCCGCCTGCTCCACCATGCGGATCTCGTCGTATCCGTGTTGCGCCAGAAGCGCCGTGAGATCGTAGCCCGGTCCCGGCAGGTCAGCGGGGGCAACCAGCTCATAGATCTCGCCCCATTGTTGGGCCCACATGTTGCCAAGCAGGTGTGCCGGGATGGGGGATTGCTGAGGCACCACGTCGGTGCCGTACTCGTCACCCAGTTCGCCACGGACGTAGCAGTGCAGGGCTTCGTACAGGGGCTTTACTTCGTTCCAAAGGCCATCCAATTGCTGGGGAAACTCGGCGGCGGGCATGTCGTACTTGCTGCGCCACAGCTCGCCAACGTTGGCGTAACCCAGTGCCTGGGCCCCCTCATTGGCCAGCGCCACCTGCTCGGAGAACAGCGGGCGCATCGGCTTGGCGATGTCGCGCCAGCCGGCCCAGACCCGCTTCAGTTCTTCGGGATCACGGCTGCTCGCCATGATGGAGGAGAGTTGTGGCTGGCTCAGACACGCTTCCGGCGTGACGCAGAAGCGGCCCTTGCCATACAGACCGCCCAGTTCGGTGCTGAGCTGGGCCAGGCGCTGGCTTTTTTCCGGCGCGGCCGGTGCGGGAAGGGTCAGGCTGCGTTTGAGGATGGCCAACTTGCGTTGGTCCGCCTCGGACAGTTGGCTGCCGTCGATTTGCGCCGCTTCCGAGGCGTATCGCACCGCCTTTTCGGTGTAGATGCGACCGGTTTCACTGGCCAGCGCGGCGGTGTCTTCGGTAATAAAGTTGGCGTAGATCCATTCGGCGCGCGCCGCGGTTTCGCTGATCCGGGCGAGATCGGCTTCGGCGTTATCGATAAAGGCTTTGGGGGAGGGCTCGACGGCGGCTTTGGCCTGGGCGACCGGCTGGTTGTTGCAGGCGGTCAGCAGCGCCAGCGCACAGGCGCTCAATGCCCACTTGGGGAGGGGGGTCATCACAGTTCCCTTGTGTTGTTGTTATGTAATAAAAAGGTGGCGTCAGTCTAGCGAAAGCGTTGCGGCCATAGAAGGGCAAAGTGCAGATAAAAAAAGACCCGGCGCGCAGTGACAGATTGGGCTCGCCAGGTCCAGGGAGTGAAAGGGGGAGTCATAACATGACCTTATTAAGGGTATAGACCACTGAGGACGGCCCGATGGGATATTTTTCGAATTTTGGTCATTTCTTTCCTATCCCCTTGAAATTCACCCTTTTCGCCATGTGACAAGAATTTTGACAAACGGTTGTGCCCTGTTTACTTTAAACGAGTGTTTGAAACCTTGGGTGGGGGCTATGGCCAATCGACAAAGCACCAAGCATCGAATCCTGGACGCAGCGGAACGCTTGTTCGCTGAGCGGGGTTTTTCGGAAACCTCGCTGCGCCTGATTACCGGCAAGGCTGAAGTCAATCTGGCCTCGGTGAACTACCATTTTGGCTCCAAGAAGGAGCTGATCCAGGCGGTGCTGGCCCGCTATCTTGACCGTTTTATGCCGGCGGTCGATGAGGCCTTTATCGAACTGGAGAAAAAACCGGACCTGACCCTTCAGGAGGTGTTCGAGGCGATGGTGCAGCCAATGCTGGATCTGGACGATCTGCGCAGTCATGGTACCGCCATCTTTTTGCAGCTTCTGGGGCGGGGCTATATCGAAAGCCAGGGCCACCTGCGCTGGTTTGTCACCACCCACTACGGTGAGGTGCTGACCCGGGTGAACGCGCTGGTGCACAAGGCCGCCCCCCACCTGCCGATGGTGGAAGTGTTCTGGCGTCTGCACTTCACGCTGGGCACCGTGGTGTTCACCATGAGCTCCTTCGATGCGCTGTCCGACATTGCCCGGGCGGATTTCCAACAAGAGAACGACATCGAATCGGTGATCCGCCGAATCATTCCCTACATGGCCG
>CAZWED010000211.1:0-6346 GCA_964632645.1 uncultured Ferrimonas sp.
GACGTTCTGGCTGCTGCCGAACACCACCGGGGCTTCACGATCGAACAGATTTTCCACCGCCAGACGGAAGGTGTGGTGATCGCCAAAATCGTAGCCCAACTGCGCATTGACCTTGGTCCAGGAGGGCACTTCGCGATCCTCGGTGATGCCCAGGCGCTCCAGATCAAACTCACTCAGGGCGTCCAGATCGTTGTCCTCGTAGCCACTGGTATACAACGCGGTGACCGAGCCAAACCAGGCATTGCGGCTGAACCGCAGGGTGCCCGAAGCGAGGGTTTCCGGATATTGGTAGGTGCCGGCCAGTTCCTCTTCACCCACGCTGGCGCTCTTTTGTCGCTTAAAGGAGAGCACATGGGTTACGTCAGCAAGGAAGGTCCAGTCGATGCCGAGGCCCGTAAAGTTCTGGCTGTAGGTCAGATCGAGACCGTCGGTCTTCTGGGTACCCAGATTCTGAAGTTGCAGGTGGACATCACCGTCCACCACCAGCGGCGCCAATGGTACCCCGTTATCATCGCAACGCACTGGTACCCCCTGGGCGTTCTCCGCCGGCACCGATTCGCAATGGAGCAGATCCGGATTGGCCAGCGCTTGCAGCAGGGTGAACTCCGGGTCTACCGCCACCAGCTTCTCGTGTTCGAACTGCCAGTAATCCAGCGTCAGCGTAATGTCCGCCGTGGGGCTGTAGGCCAGACCGGCGTTGTAGGAATCCGCCTCTTCCGCTTCCAGGCTGGCGTTGCCAAACTCGATGGTGTCGATGGCGAAGTCACTGGCACCATCGCAGTCGGCATAGCCAGCCGCCAGTTCAGGCTTGCACTCCACCACGGCACTGGAGAGTTTGACCCCGGCCCCCACCTGCGCCAGCGAGGGCGCGCGGAACGAGGAGGCCCAGGATCCCCGCAGGATCAGACTGTCGAAAGGCTGATAGCGCAGCCCCACCTTGGGGTTAAAGTCCCCGCCAAAATCGCTGTAGTGGTCGTACCGACCGGCCAGTTGCATGTCCAAACGCTCGGCCAGCGGGAGCTGGAACTCGCCATACACCGCCCAGGTGGTGCGGTCTGCCGCCACCCGGGTGGAGCCAAAGCGAATCACCTCTGGTTGGAAACCGTTGTCAAACGTGCCTTCCGCCAGCTCGGAGGGGATGTCCTCCAACTCCTCCCGGCGCACCTCGCCGCCGAAAGCGGCGGACACCACGCCGCCCCGCCATTCAAACAGGTCGCCAGACAAGTTCAGATCCCAGCTGTACAGCGTGGATTCGCCGTTACGGGGCACCCGCTCGTCAATCAAGTCCCAGGCGGCAGGATCGTTAACGCCATCGGCCCGGGCTGCCCAGGCGTCGTAAGGGCTGATCAGGTAACCCTCGCCGGGCGCACAGATGCTGCCGTCCGCACACAATGCGCCGTTCAGTGCCGCCTCGAGCTTGCTTCGGCTAGCGATACCGGCACTGCCAAGTTGCTCTGACTCGCTGCGGGAGGCGGCCAGCGCCGTTTCCCAGCTCCACGTATCCCAATCGCCCCGCAAGCCGGTCACCAGACGCCATGATTGGGTTTCGTTTTCCACCAAACGGGTGTCCGGCAGACGACCGTAGATCTGGAAGTTGTCGTCGATGATGCCGCCGAATTCGGCGTCATAAAAATCCACAAAAGCCTGGCCAATGGGGTTCAGCGAGCCATCAGCGTTAGTCAGCGATGGGTGCAGCCGGTCCGGGTCCCGCGGGTCAAAGAAGGGAACTTCGATGCCATTCAGGGGCGCGGAGCTTGATTCCCCTTGCCCCTTGGTCCGGGAGAACATCACCTCGGTAAACCACTCGGCGCCGTTATCAAAGTTCATGTTGAACGTGGCCCCAGCCCCCCATTGCTCAAACTCTGG
Source organism: uncultured Ferrimonas sp. (assembly GCA_964632645.1). Taxonomy (GTDB): domain Bacteria; phylum Pseudomonadota; class Gammaproteobacteria; order Enterobacterales; family Shewanellaceae; genus Ferrimonas. The sequence goes on from CAZWED010000211.1 coordinate 1,867, forward strand.
CTCATACGGACGGTACTGGTTGCTGTTGTAGGCACAGTATTCGTAGAAGCGCTCCGCCGGATGGGCGTCATTGCGGTCATCGAAACGGATGTCGTCAGGACAGTTGGGATCCACTTTGTCCTTCGGCAGATCGAAATAGAGCGTGTTGTAGCTGGCCCAGGCGTGCTGTTTGCTGGGGAAGAAGCTGTTGGCAGTCTGCGCTCTGTCGCGCAGATAGGTGGCGTTGCGATCGTAATAATCCGCGAACAGGGTCAGATTGCTGTTTGCAAAGTTTTTGCCCCACACCAGATTGAGGTTTTTCTTGCTGTCATCGCTGCTGGCTTCGGAATCACCGTAGCTGAGATTGAGCTCCAGCCCCTCATAGTCTGACTTGAGGATGTAGTTGATCACACCTGCTACCGCGTCGGCACCGTACAGCGCCGAAGCGCCGGTGGGCAGGATCTCAATGCGCTCAATGGCCGCCAGCGGAATGGCGTTGATGTCAACGAAGTTTTCAGAGCCAAAAGCAAAGGAGCTGACCGAAATGCGGCGACCGTTAATCAAGGTCAGGGTCGAGGACGCCCCGAGGCCACGCAGTGAACCCGCCGCCTGGCCCGCCGGTGAACTGCCGGACAAGGCGCCTGAAGCCGATGTGGAGAAGGTTCCGGTCCCGCCCCGGGTTTGTCCGACTTCCCGCAGCAACTCGGAGATGGAGTTGGCAGAGGAACCCTTTATGTCCTCCGCGTTGATGGTCACCAGGGGCTGTGCCCCCTCCATGTCGACGCCTTTGATCCGGCTGCCAGTGACTTCGATCCGCTCAACGTCGGATTCGGTGGTGGTCTCTGCGGCAATACTCTGTGCCACAGGCGCAAGAACGAAGCCGGCGGCAGCCAGCATCAGCAAAGGATTTCTCATCTTGTTGTCTTCCATGTTTTCCGTTTACGGATAAACGGCCGGATCTCGCGGCATACACAGGCAGCGATGAAACCGGATCCCATATGAGTGAGGCAGGTTTTGAGGAGGCGAGTGACACCCCAAACCAACAAGCCAACGCACCAACCCTCCGGGCAGGTGTTATCGACGGGTCAGTCTGGTGTTATTCGTCAAACCACTCGCTGAGATAAAAACTCTCGAAGAAGTAGTTTGACAGCGACGCAGCGTTCTTCAGCATGACGTCCTGTCTTCCTTCTGATTGGATGGCAAAATGAGTCAGTCGGGAACTGAACTCATTAAACAATTACCGCGATGTTGACCAATGTGTCAAGCGCATGTTACCGCCTAGTAAAGACACCCATTATCGACTCAAGGGCCCGGATAACAAAAATGAATAGGTATGCAAAATCAACGGGATGGCTTCTCTCGGCGTTGACGCTCTCATCCCTCCTTATGCCCGCTTCGGCCAGCACGCTGTTTCTGGTGGGCGGTGGCATGCAAAGCTGTACCAGCCAGAACCTCAAAGCCTGCGATCGCAGCGCTCTGGATCCCCTGGCCCTGCGCCAGGCCAAAAGCCGATTGATGGTGGCCCTCACCCCGCAAGCGATCCAACGCGCCGCCCAACCCGCCCATTGGCTCAGTGAGCAGGACGCGTCTCAGGCCCGGCATCTGCTTGCCGCGCTGGCCCAGGACCTTGGGACCGACCCGGTCTCCAAAGCCGATTTTCGTGATGCGCTGGTGGCCAGCCCGGAGGGTGAACGCTGGTATCACAGCCTGTCGGACCGGCAATGGGCCCTGCTGATCGACCGCCTCGAAGCCCCCCAGGTGGGGCGCGATGGCGAGCGTCTCAGGGAACGGGTCTGGCTGGAAGCCAACCGCGACCCACACACGCCCGGACTGGTTGCCCGTTTCATCGAACTGGCGGCCAGGGCTGGCGGGCTCGGATCGGGTCAGGCCCGCCCCACCATCGTGGTGATGACCAGCAGCGCCCGTGACCCTTTCGAGGCGCATGACTTCTACCTTTCCCTGTTTGCCAGCCAAGGGGCCGAAGTGCACTGGCTGCCGCTGGACGCCAGTGTTCAGGCCGCCCGACAAGCCAACCAATGCAGTCAACTGGAACGTTTCCGTCAGACGGTGCAGGGCAACGCCGACCGCGCCCGGGTTTACCCACAACTGGCTGCCCAACAGCAGCAATTCTGTTTTCAGCCCGAACGGGAACTGACGCTGCTGAATCAGGCCGACGGCCTGTTCATCAACGGCGGTGACCAGTGGCTTACCTGGCAGGCATTGCGCCTGGCCGACGGCAGCGACAGCGAGGCGCTGACGTTGATTAAGCGCCGCGTTGCTGAGGGCACCCTGGTGGTGGGCGGCACCAGCGCGGGGACCGCAGTGCAAAGCGGCCCGGTGATGATCTCCAACGGCAGCAATGAACGAGCCCTGAGTGACGGGCCGGTGCAACAACCGCCACCGGAACGGGACTGCGACGGGTCTGAGACCTGCAACGGCCTGTATGGTGACAGCCTGACCTATGACGCCAGAGGCGGGCTGGGTCTGTTTGCCGACGGCATCACCGACACCCACTTCTCCGAACGGGGCCGACAGGTGCGCCTGGCAACGCTGGCAAACCACACCCTCCAGCCCCTGGCCATCGGGGTGGACGAGAACACGGCGCTGGTGATTGAGGATGATCAGTGGCAAGTGGTGGGCGCCGGGGGCGTCTGGGTGTGGCAATCGGCGCGTTCAGCCAGCCACTATCTGCAACCCGGGGACCGCGCACGCTGGCATGAGGGCAGGTTGTCGGTCACTCTGGCGGCACCGCTGCCCTCCTCGCCCCGGGATGCGGATGCGCCTTTGGTGAGGCCGCTGGAGCTGGATAACCACGATTACCGGCGGTTGGCCAACGAGCTCTGTGTCAGCAGCCAGCGTCAGGCGCTGGGGCAGGTCCAACAGCAACGGCGGCAATACGGTGTGGTGCTGACGGCCTCCGAGCAGACCCGCTTTGGCAAAGGGCCGGCGGGACGATGCAGTTACACCGATCTGACCCTGTCACTGGGTGAGGCCGCGCCGGCCGCCGCCAACTCGAACTGAATCGTTCGGATTGAATCGTCATTCAGCCTGACCGCATAAGGGGGCCGGACGGCCTGCCTTATGCGGCTTGCGGTTGGGGCAAAGACAGGCCCTTTCGATGTCAGAAGCACGGGATGTCAGGCGCGGGGATGCCCCAACTTGGTCAACGCCTCTTCCGGCACATCAAATTCGGCAAGAATGGTTTCCAGGTTACTGTCCACGAAGCCCACAAATTCGCGTTGCATCTGCAGTTGCCACAGCGCCTCGGATACCGCATTCAGTGCCGCGCCCTTTTTGGGATGAGAGGAGGAAAGTGTGCGGTAATGCTCAATCGCTTTTTTCAGGGAATCTCCGGCCCGACCGAGTGCGCCGCTCTGCTCCTTCATCAGTTCCCACTCCAGTCCCTGGTGATGATCGTCCCTGAAGTATCGGCTGTTCATGGTCCCTCCCTATGTCGTCGCGGGGAGAGGCTTTCCCCGCCTCTAGAAAGCGTAGAACGTCTCTGCCGGCATAAGTGTGAGGTGGCGCGCGGATCCCACAAGAACCAAATCCCGTCAAGCTTGTCTTGTCATGGCCATAAAAGCCGCTAAAATGCCACGGCGATTAAGGATATCCATCATCCAAAATTCATAGCCAACCAATTACGATCTGACCGCACTCGCGTCAGACTCAGCGCGGCCTACACTTATCCTTCGCCGGTCCTCACCGCGGTCAGAGATGCCGCGAGTTCCAGCAGAAAGGCAAGGTGGCGGAGTGTTTGGTACAGGTGGCGTTCCCAGAGGACGAAGATTTCGTAAACCTTTGGGAATTCCTGTATACTACCGCGCAATTTTGTTTGACCCTGACCAATAGAGTACAAAAATGGCAGACCTTTCCAAGTACAGAAACATCGGCATCTTCGCCCACGTAGATGCTGGTAAAACCACTACTACCGAGCGGGTTCTGAAGCTGACCGGTAAGATCCATAAAATCGGTGACACTCACGACGGCTCCACTACTACTGACTTTATGGAGCAGGAAGCTGAGCGTGGTATTACCATTCAGTCTGCTGCGACTACCTGTTTCTGGAACGACCACCGCCTGAACATCATCGACACCCCTGGGCACGTTGACTTCACCATCGAAGTATACCGCTCCCTGAAGGTGCTGGACGGTGGTATCGGTGTATTCTGTGGTTCCGGCGGTGTAGAGCCCCAGTCCGAAACCAACTGGCGCTACGCGAACGAATCCAAAGTTGCTCGTCTGATCTTCGTAAACAAGCTGGACCGTATGGGTGCAGACTTCTACCGCGTTGTCGATCAGGTGAACAACGTACTGGCTGCCCGTCCGCTGGTTATGACTCTGCCTATCGGTATCGAAGACGACTTCAAAGGCGTTGTCGACGTACTGAGCCAGAAAGCTTACATCTGGGACGACTCTGGTCTGCCGGAAAACTACGAGGTCGTTGAGATCCCGGAAGAGCTGAAAGAAAAAGCCGCTCAGTACCGCGAAGAGCTGATCG
>CAZWED010000212.1:0-6330 GCA_964632645.1 uncultured Ferrimonas sp.
TGCTGGGCGGGGTGATCTCCGCCTTCATCATCAACAAAGAGGTGTTCCCCACCTTCGAACTGATCCGGGTGATGGTGCAGGTGGCCTACCCCGGCGCGGCCCCTCAGGAGATTGAAGAGGGGATCCTGATCAAAATCGAGGAGCAGATCCGCGACATCGACGGCATCAAGCGGATCCGCTCCACCGCCACCGAAGGCAGCGCCTCGGTCACCATTGAGGTGAAGGACGATTACGATCCGAAAACCGTGCTGGACGAAGTCAAACTTCGTGTGGACGCCATCTCAACCTTCCCGGACAGCATTGAGCAACCCAACATCTACCAGCTCAAGCCCACGCCGGAGGTAATGTGGATCTCCATCACCGGCGACGACCTCAGTCTCAGTGAGCAGAAGGAGCTGGGCAAAACCATTCGGGATGAGATCACCGCCCTGCCCGGCGTGACCCGCGCCAGCCTGTTTGGCCATCGCGACTACGAGATCGCCATTGAGGTGTCAGAAAGCAAGCTGCGGGAGTATCGCCTCACCTTTGACGATGTGGCGATGGCAGTGCAACGCTCCTCCATCAACCTGCCTGGCGGCTCCATCCGTGCCGAGGATGGCGACATCCTGCTGCGCACCGATGGCCAGGCCTACACCGGCGAAGAGTTCGAACGCATCGTGCTGCGCAGCCAGGCGGACGGTTCCCGCCTCTACCTCTCCGACGTCGCCACCGTCATCGACGGCTTCGAGGAGCGGTTAGGCTACGCCCGTTTCGATGGCAAACGCTCGGTGGGCATTGAGGTCAACAGCGTGGACGCGCAAAACGCTCTGGCCATCGCCAAAACCGTTAAGGACTACATCGCCAAGAAGCAGGCCACCCTGCCGGACACCGTGACCGTCGCCTACTGGGGCGAGCTGACCCAGTTCCTCTCAGACCGCCTGAACCTGATGCTGACCAACATGGTGCAGGGGGCGTTGCTGGTGTTCCTGGTGCTGGCGCTGTTTCTGCAGCTTAAGGTGGCCTTCTGGGTGATGCTCGGTCTGCCGATCTGCTTCCTGGCGGCCCTGATGGTGATGCCGATGGACCCGGTGGGCCTCAGCATCAACATGATCACCCTGTTCGGTTTTATCCTGGTGCTGGGGATCGTGGTGGATGACGCCATCGTCATCGGGGAATCCGCCTACGCCCAGATCGAAAAGGACGGGCACAGCACCAACGCGGTGATCGAAGGGGCGAAGAAGGTCGCCATGCCCGCCACCTTCGGGGTGCTGACCACCGTCGCCGCGTTCATCCCGATGATGATGGTCACCGGCTTTATGGGCGCCATCATGGGCTCCATTGCCGGCGTGGTGATCCTCTGTTTGCTGTTCTCCCTGGTGGAATCCAAGCTGATCCTGCCCGCCCACCTGGCCCACATGAAACCGCCCAAGCCTGGCCAGGGCTGGGGCCCCTGGTTGCGCCTCAAGACCCGCTTTAACGACGGCGTGCAGTGGCTGATCCATGAACAATACAAACCCGCCATCGGCAAGCTGATGGCCTGGCGCTACAGCGTACTGGCCTTCTTCCTCGGCATGATGGTGCTCTGCGGCGGGCTGATCGCCTCCGGCCTGGTTCGTACCGTGAGCTTCCCGGACATCCCCTCTGACTTCATCAACGTGCAGCTGGAGATGGAGAATGGGGTCTCCGAGCAGCAAACCCTGCGTGCTGTGCAGCAGATGGAAGAGGCGCTGTTTGCCACCAACGACGCCATCGCGGAAGAGATTGGCCTTGATGTGGTCCGCCACAGCTTCGTCTGGCTGGGTTCGCGCACCAACGCCTCCATGACCATTGAACTTATCAAGGGCGAACAGCGCCCCATTGATGGCGTCGAGATCGCGGCCCGCTGGCGCGATGCCATGCCGGAATTGGTGGGCGTGAAGGTACTCGACATCAACGCCTCCACCAACGGCGGCGGTGGCGACGTGGCGTTCCGTCTGAACGGCAAAAACCTGGAGCAGCTGGTGGCGGCCGCCGATGAACTGAAAGCCAAGCTCGCCACCTACGATGGCCTGTATGACATCCAGGACAACTTCACCTCCGGCAGCCAGGAGGTGCGTCTGGCGGTGAAACCGGAAGCGGAAGCCCTGGGCATCACCCTCTCCGATCTGGCCCGCCAGGTTCGTTGGGGCTTCTACGGCTACGAGGCGCAGCGCATCCTTCGCGACAAGGAGGAGGTGAAGGTGATGGTGCGTTATCCCGCCGAACAGCGCCGCACCATCGGCCACCTGGAAAACATGCGGATCCGCACCCCTTCCGGCACCGAGGTGCCCTTCTCCAGCGTGGCAACGGTGGAGCTGGCCCAGGGCTATGCGGCCATCAGCCGGACCAATGGCGTCCGCTCCATCACGGTGCGCGCCGACGCCCATAAGGGGCGGGTCGAGCCCGGTAAGGTGATCGGTGAGATCAACAAGGAGTTCATGCCGGAGCTGACCCAGAAATACGAAGGGATCACCTCCGCGCTGGACGGCTCCGCCGAGGAGGACGCCGAGAACAACCTGAAGATGATCCAGGGCGCGTTCTTTGCGCTGTTCACCATCTATGCCCTGATGGCGGTGCCGCTGCGCTCCTACGCGCAACCGCTGATCATCATGTCGGTGATCCCCTTTGGCATGATCGGCGCCGTACTCGGACACCTGCTGCTCGGGCTGGACCTCTCCATGCTCAGCATGTTCGGCATCATCGCCTTGGCCGGGGTGGTGGTGAACGACTCGCTGATCCTGGTGGACTTCATCAACCGGGCCCGGGCCGAAGGGATGCCCCTGCAGGATGCCGTGGTGAAGGCGGGGACGGAGCGCTTCCGCGCCATCGTGCTGACCTCGCTGACCACCTTCCTCGGCCTGGTGCCGATCACCTTCGAAACCAGCCTGCAGGCGCAGATCGTGATCCCGATGGCGGTCTCTCTGGCGTTCGGCATCCTGTTTGCCACCGTGGTGACTCTGGTGCTGATCCCGGCGCTCTACCTCATCCTCGATGACGTAAAACGCCTGGTGAAATGGTGGTGGCGCCCGGGCGGCCAGCCCTACCCGCTGCGTCGCTCTCAGACCACGCTGAAGCCCTGACCCACACAACGCCACCGCAAGGTGGCGTTGCTTTTGGCCCCGTCCAAAGGGCCAACCAAACTGTAACGCATTGTTAATACAGGCCCACTTCGCTTAACCGGACAGAGGCGGTTTTGCTATTCTGCCTCGCGCCCGAAACGGCATACCCCCATAGAACCCATAACAATAAGAGTCGACGGAAATGACAAAAGCCCCCTTTGCCCTGAGTCTGCTGGTGGCCGCCCTGGCCCTGCCCGCCGCTGCAGAAAGCTTTCACTTTGATGCACGCCTGACCGAGCAACCCGCCACCCTGGTGCTGTTTCAGCAACAGGATGGCCAGCTGTACGGCCAGCACACCCTGGACCAGAGCACCACCAACCACATCCTCCGTGCCGCCGAAGCGACCCAGTTCAGCGGAAAGCAGGGACAGCTGCTCGAGATCCTGGCGCCGAACGGTCTGAAATCCAACCGCCTGCTGGTGGTCGGCCTGGGTGACGACGCCCTCTCCGAAGGGGAGATCAACGCCCTGGGCGGTAAGCTGGCCGACAAACTGGCCGAGCAGCCGGCGCAGCAGGTGGGCATTCTGGCGCAGGGTGTGCCCGATGAGGCGGATTTTGCCGCGCAGTTTGCCCATGGCGTCGAACTGAAGAGTTATCGCTACGCCCGCTACAAGCCTTCCGCCAGCGAAGCCAAACACTACCAGGTGATCACCGGCCACGCCGCAGCGGCCGCCCAACGCCATCAGGCCCTTCAGGCAGTAGAGGCGGGCGTTTTCCTGGCCCGTGACATGACCAACGCCACCGCCGGCGACATGTACCCCGGCAGTTTCGCCGAGGAAGCCAAAGGGCTCAGCGAGCTGGGCGTGAAGGTGAAGGTGCTCGACCGGGATGACCTGGAAAAGCTCAATATGGGCGCCCTGGTGGGCGTAGGCAAAGGCAGCGAGCGTGAGCCGAAGCTGGTGGTCGCCCACTGGCAGGGCAGCAACGACGCGCCGATCGCCCTGGTGGGCAAAGGGATCACCTTCGATTCCGGCGGCTACAACATCAAGGCCACCGGCACCTCCATCGTTTACATGAAATCGGACATGGCCGGCGCCGCCACCGTACTGGGTACTGTGAAGGCGATGGCGATGCAGAACGCCCCGGTCAATGTGGTGGCGATCATGCCGCTGGCGGAGAACATGGTTTCCGAGCGCGCCCTGCGCCCCGGAGACGTGCTGATGACCGCCGAAGGCAAATCCGTTGAGGTCACCAATACCGACGCCGAGGGTCGCCTGATCCTGGCCGATGGCCTCTGGTACGCGCGCCAGATGTACCAGCCGCAGATGATTGTCGACGTGGCCACCCTGACCGGCTCCAAAGTGGGGGCACTGGGACGGGAATTCAGTGGTTTGTTTTCCGACGACACCGCCATGATCGATGCGCTGACATACGCCGGCGAGCGGGTTGGTGAGAAGCTGTGGCGTCTGCCGCTGGCCCCCGCCTTCGGTGAAGAGCTGAAGTCCGACATCGCCGACCTGAAGAACACCGGCAAAAGCGCCGGCGCGTCGGTCGCGGCGATGTTCCTGAAAGAGTTCGTCGGTGACAGCCGCTGGGCCCACCTGGACATCGCTGGTGATGCCCTGACCAGCACCGGCAACGATTTCGCCCCCAAGGGCGCCACCGGCCACGGTGTGCGACTGCTGAGCTACTGGCTGACCGAACAGGCCAGCGCAAAGTGATTGCTGGTCTTGCACGAAAAGGGCGCCCTACGGCGCCCTTTCTGTTTCTGCCACCCTGGGTGGCGCGGTCAGTCGGCTGATGTCGCCCAAAACCACAACGCCCCGCTTTTCAGCGGGGCGTTGTGCGAGTGACCAGGTGGTTAGCCTTGTACCGGCTCGGCCACAACCGCACGCTCATCACGCTTGTAGGCCATACCAACCACGGCAACCAGCAGGGTCAGGGGCAGCCAGGCCAGGTGCTGGTCGTACAGCGGCAGGAAGCTGAAGGTCTTAACCAACGGCTCGGCCACACCGGCCACGTTCAGGCCACTGAGGAGGCCAGTCACAAAGGCCACGGCGATCATGGCGCCCAGTACGGTTTTCTTCTGGCTGATCTGCTTGCTGGCGAACGCGTACATGATCAGGGCCATCGCCACCGGGTACACGATAAAGAGTACCGGGACGGAGATGCTGATCAGCTGGGCCAGACCCACGTTGGCAACAACGGCACAGGCGGTGGCGTTGATCAGTACCCAGTTGCGGTAGCTCACCTTCGGCAGCAGCTCGTTGAAGTACTCGGAGCAGGCGGAGATCAGGCCTACCGCAGTGGTCAGACAGGCCAGGGTCACCACGGCGGACAGGATAAACAGGCCCGGGGTGCCGAACACTTTCAGTACGTAGGCGCTCAACACCGCACCGCCGTTCTCGGCACCGGCAGCCAGCACGGAGCTGGTGGCACCCAGGTAGAACAGGGACACGTAGACCACCGCCAGACCCACCGCCGCGATCACACCGGCTTTCATCAGGTAGCCCGCCTGGCTGGCCACATCGGTCACGCCTTTGCGACGCAGGATGTCCACCATCAGAGTGCCGAACATCAGGGCGCCCAGGGTATCCATGGTCATGTAGCCTTCCAGGAAGCCGGTGGTGAAGGCGCTGTCCTGCCAGGCACCGGACGCAGCTCCGATCGGATCCTGCGGCGCCACCATCACGGAGATCGCCAGGACTGCCAGCAGCAGGATCAGGGCAGGGGTCAGCATCTTGCCCACGGTGTCCATCAGCTTACCCGGGCGCAGGGCCAGGCCTACCGCCAGTACGAAGAAGAGGAAGGTAAAGCCCAGTTGCGTCATGGCAGTGCCTTCACCCAGGAACGGCAGCAAGCCAATCTCGTAGGCCACCAGGCCAGTACGGGGCGCAGCAAACGCAGGACCGATCACAATGAAGATCGCCACGGCAACGGCGGTGCCAACCCAGGCCGGCAACAGGCGGGTGATGACCGGAATGCCACCTCCGGCCTTGGCAACGGCGATCAGGCCCAGAAGCGGGAGACCCACCGCAGTGACCAGGAAGCCCAACATGGCGGGCAGCAGGTTGTCACCGGCGCTCATGCCAGCCATCGGAGGGAAGATGATGTTGCCCGCGCCCAGGAAGAAGGCGAACAACATGAAACCCAAGCTTAAGGTGTCGGTGGTGGTTAATCGCTTGCTCAAAATAAACCTCTACTGCGGCATGTTCTTGTTATCACTACTTGAAAACTGTCCGTTGCGCGACCAAACCTGTAAAGCCAGGTTGACA
>CAZWED010000213.1:0-6329 GCA_964632645.1 uncultured Ferrimonas sp.
ATCACCAGCCCGAAAATTCTCCTGTCGCTGATCCTGGCCCTGGTGCTGGCCGGCTGTCAGTCCAAGGTTGAGTACGGCGACGCCACCGAAGTGGAAACCGTCGACATCAGCTTCGGCAGCACCGATCTGCAGGCGGTCGCCAGCAAGATGGTGGACTCCATGCTGACCACCCCCTCCGTGGTGCGCCTCACCGCCAATGACCGCCCCATCCTGTTCGTTGACCGCATCACCAACAAGACCTCGGAGCACATCGACACCGAGTCGATCACCGACACCATCAGCACCCGCCTGTTGCGCAGCGGCCAGTTCCGTTTCATCGACATGACCCGGGTGGACGCAGTGCGTAAGCAGCTGGACTACCAGAACAACTCCGGCATGGTTGACCCGGCCAAGGCGATCCAGTTTGGTCGCCAGGTGGGCGCCCAGTACATGCTGTACGGCAACCTCTCCAGCATCGTGAAGCGGGACGGCTCCACCCAGGACGTCTACTACAAGATGACCATGCGCCTGATGGATCTGGAAACCGGCCTGATTGAGTGGGCGGACGAGAAAGAGCTCCGCAAGCAGCAGAATCGCTCCTTCCTGGGGCTGTAAGACGCAGAACGGGGGCCCCAAGGCCCCCGTTTTTTGCTCCGGCTTACTCCGGCTTAAACACGCCAATCACGTCGCCGCTGGCCTGTTTTTCGGCGGCGTCTGACGCCTGATGTTTGCGGTAGCCGCAGGCCACGCACTCCATCACCTCAACACCGGATTCGCTGTACAGCATGATGCTGTCCTGTTCCTGACATTCGGGACACTGTGCCCCGGCGATAAACCGCTTCTTGGTCGCCATCTGTTTCCTTTCCTGCTGGGCGGCGAAATACGCTATCATCCCGCCTCTTTTCCACGTTCCGAGCGCCCTATGATAACCCTGGACAAGGTTCAACTCATCCGCGGTGGCAAACGTCTTCTCGACGACGCCAGTCTGACCATCTATCCCGGCCACAAATTGGCCCTGGTGGGCGCTAACGGGGTGGGAAAATCCAGCCTCCTGGGACTGTTGATGGGTGAGTATGGCGTGGATGCCGGCGACTGCCAGGTGCCCGCCCACTGGCGCCAGGCCAGCGTGGCGCAGGACACCCCCGCGCTGGACCGCTCCGCCCTCGATTACGTGATGGACGGTGACGTTCGTTACCGGGCTCTGGAACAGGAGCTGGCGGACGCCCAGGAGAGCGGCGACGGCACCCGCATCGGCCATGCCCACGACGCCTTCGAAGCCTATCACGGCTATCAGGTCCCCGCCCGGGCTGCGGAACTGCTTGATGGCCTGGGGTTCGATCAGGACGCCCAGGGCCGCAGCGTGAAATCCTTCTCCGGGGGCTGGCGGATGCGCCTGAACCTGGCCCGGGCGCTGCTGATCCCCTCCGACCTGCTGCTGCTGGACGAACCCACCAACCACCTGGATCTGGATACCCTGATCTGGCTGGAGGGGTGGCTGAAGCGCTACGACGGCACCCTGATCCTGATCAGTCACGACCGCGACTTTCTCGATGCGGTGGTGGGGGAAGTGGTGCACGTCGAGCACCAGAAGCTCAACCACTACCAGGGCAACTACAGCCAGTTTGAGCGCCAGCGCGCGGCCCGCCTTGCCCAGCAGCAAGCCAGCTACGAGAAGCAGGAGCGCCAGCGCGCCCACATGCAGTCCTTTGTGGATCGCTTCCGCGCCAAAGCCAGCAAAGCCCGACAGGCGCAAAGTCGCCTCAAGGCGCTGGAGAAGCTGATGGTGGAAGCGCCGGCCCACGCCGATTCCGGCTTCCAGATGGCGTTCCGCGAACCGCTGGCCCTGCCCTCCCCGCTGCTGCGGATGGAGGAGGTACAGGGGGGCTATGGCGACGTCACCATTCTGCGCCAGATCAAACTGAACCTGGTGCCCGGCAGCCGGATCGGCCTGCTGGGGCGCAACGGCGCCGGTAAATCAACCCTGATTAAGCTGCTCAGCGGCGAGCTGCCTCCCCAGGCGGGGGAGCTGTTGATGAGCCAAGGGGTCAAGATCGGCTACTTTGCCCAGCATCAGCTGGAAGCATTGGACCCACGCCACACGCCCCTCGAGCACATGATGCAGCTGGCCCCGGAGGCGCGGGAGCAGGAGTTGCGCAATTTTCTCGGCGGCTACGGCTTTGGTGGCGACAAGGCGCTGAGTCCGGTTGCCCCGTTTTCCGGGGGCGAGAAAGCACGCCTGGTGCTGGCCCTGCTGGTCTGGCAGCGCCCCAACCTGTTGCTGCTGGACGAACCCACCAACCACCTGGACCTGGAGATGCGCCACGCCCTGACTGTCGCCCTGCAGGCCTTTGAAGGGGCCATGGTGATCGTCTCGCACGACCGCCACCTGTTGCGCGCCACCTGCAGTGACTTCTATCTGGTGGACGGTGGCCAGGTGGAGCCTTTCGAGGGGGATCTGGAGGACTACCACCGCTGGCTCCTCAAGGGGGATGAGCAGGAAAGCCCTGTCGAGGTCGCCAAACCGGTGGACGACCGCAAAGCGCGCAAACGGGCAGAGGCGGAGTTGCGCCAGCGGCTGTCGCCATTAAAGAAACAGCAGGAAAAGGTCGATCGACAGTTGGCACAGGCCCAGACGCGCTGGGACGAGCTGGAACTTCAGCTGTCCGACAGCGGTCTGTATCAGGAAGAGATGAAAGCCCAGCTGACCGCCCTCCTCAAAGAGCGGGGAGACCTTCAGAACCGGCTGGAAACCCTTGAGATGGAGTGGCTGGATCTGCAGGATCAGATCGAGCAACTGACGCAAGACCACCAGGAGGGGTAATGCAGATCACCGCCGAGCAGTATTGGCAATTCAGCGAGCGCGTCTGGCAACAGGACGGCGCCCGTCAAACCGCGTTGGAACTGCAGGACCAGCATGGGCTCGAGCCCAACCTGCTGCTGCTTGCCCTGTTACTGGAGCAACAGGGACACTTTCTCAGCGTGGATCAGTTTGGCGAACTGCTGGAGGCCCAGGCTCAGTGGCGTGACAAGATGCTGACCCCCTACCGCCAACTGCGCCGCCTGGCCAAGGACAACCTGCCGGTTGAGAGTTACCGGCAGATGCTGGAGGTGGAACTGGTGATGGAGAAGCGAAGCCAGCAGCTGATCCTGAAGACTCTGGGCCACCTGACGGCCAGCGCCAGCGGCGACAACCTGACCGCCTGCCTGAAAGCCCAGGGGATCGACCCACTCAGCCTGCCGGGACCGATGCTGACGCAACTGACCCACCTGTTCCAGTCCAGCGAGCCGGTGCTGCCCGAATACCGCTTCGGCTGAAAATCCCCGCCATCGAAAAGGCCGCCATCCGGCGGCCTTTTGCGTTGTCAGGCGCGGCCCGTTAACCGCTCCGCCAGCCAGCTGGCGTTGCGGCCGACGATGCCATACAGAGTCAGCTGCGGATTGGCCCCGAGGCTGGTGGGCAGGATTGAGCCGTCCATCACCGACAGGTTGGTCAGGTGGTGATGCTGGCCCAGCCCGTTCACCACCCCCAGCGCCGGATTTTCACTCATGGCGCAGCCGCCCATGATGTGCGCCGACGCCACGGTGGTTTTGCGCGGTGCCATACGCAGGTTGGCGATCCCGCTCCGGGCTTCCGCCCAGCTGCGCCACCAGGGCAGCTCATCGTCCACGGTCAACACCCGCTTGGCCCCGGCGGCAAACTGCGCCTCCGCCATCGCCAGGTGCGCCCGCCGCGCCGCCGCCCAAAAGGCGTCATTGAGGGGGTAATCCAGCACCGGGTCGCCGTGGTGGTCCAGGGTCATCACGCCCCCCGGGCTGTCGTCGGAGAAACCGTCCCGCACCAGAGCGATGGTGCCCTGAACGTGGTTGAAGCGGGCCATCATCCGGGCGTGCTCCGGCCCGAAGCCCGGCATCTTGGTGGCGGTCAGTACCGGATGCAGCGGCGCCACTTCCAACTTAAAGCCCAGGCCGGACTCCGGCCAGACAAACTGGTCCGAATACACGCTTTGGGGAGCACCGGCATGGGCACGGATCGGGGCATCAAACTCGGCCACGGAAAGCAGGGAGGGGTGCAGGAACGTCCGCCGCCCGACCAGCCCGTCAGGGTCCGGCACCCCGGAGCGGAGCAGCAGTGCCGGGGTGTGCAGTGCACCGCCACACAGCAGGTAGTGACGGGCCCGCACGGTCACGCTCACCGTCCGACGCTGATGCCGGGTGTCCCGGGTGCGGCATTCCAACGCCGTGATCCGGTCGCCCTGCCGCAACAACTGCCAGGCTTCGGTTCGGCTCAGCAGGGTCGCGCCGCCATCCAGCGCGGCGGGAATGGTGCTCACCAGCATCGACTGTTTGGCGTTGATGGGGCAGCCCATGCCGCAGTACCCCAGGTTGGCGCACCCCTTCACGTTGCGCCGAATCACCGTGTACTCCCAGCCCAGGGCCTCGCAGCCTTTGGCCAGAACGTCGTTGTTGCGGTTGGGTGGCACCGGCCAGGGGTGGATATTCAGCCGCCGCTCTGCCCGCTCAAACCAGGGATCCAGCGCCGCTCTATCCATATCCGCCACCTGATGGTGCCGGGCCCAGTGGTTCAGGGTGTTGACCGGCGTCCGGATGGAGGTGGTCCAGTTGACCGTGGTTGACCCGCCGACACTGCGTCCCTGCAGCATGCCGATGGCCCCGTCCCGGGTCTTCATGGCGGCGGATTGTTGGTAGAGATCCGGATAGGCTACCCGCTCCTCCATCACAAAATGGCTTGATGAGCGCAGCGGACCCGCCTCGATCATCACCACCTTCAGTCCGGCCTCGGTCAGGATCTCGGCGGCCGTTCCGCCGCCCGCACCGGTGCCGACGATCACCACATCCGCTTCCAGGGTCAGTGGCGCATCCAGTGCCGCCCCGTCGATGTGCCGCCAGCCTCGGGCCAGCCCTTGCTTAATGGGATCCACGATCATGCGCTGCCTCCCGGCCATTGCGGCTTCTGATAGTCCAGGGCAGGCCAGTGGGTCGGGTCGGCGTACCAGGCGGCCTGCAGCAGCTCTTTCAGGCCCTGATAGGCGATCACCAGCGTATCGAGGAAGTGGCTGCGCCACTGGTTCAGCATCTCTGCCAGCGCTTCCGGCTGGCGCGCCAGCAGCGGGGTGAGACTGCCCGTCAGGGCCAGCACACCGAGGCGATGTTCCAGCAGCTCAAATAACCGGTTCAGCTCCGCCTGACTGCCGGGAGGCAGGGTGGCAATGGTCTGAGCCACCTGATGCACCAGCGCGTCGGCCTGATCCTCAAGCACCGGGGCCGGCGCGGCCCCCTCCAGCACCGGCAGCACCAGGGCACGCAGCACCCTTGCCTGGGGGTCCGTCAGGCCCGGTAACGGCGTGTCCACAGGCCACAGCACGATGCCGGTGGCCACCGCCGCGGTGCCCACCAGTCCGGCCATCAGAAACTGGCGTCGATCCATGCTTCCTCCCTGGAATGCCTGGCGTCGTCCCGGTTGGGATGACTCTGATCGTAGCTCCAGCTAGAGTATCAAAACCCCCACGCATTGAAACAATCGTTTAACCATGAAGCGAACGGCCCCGTTCACCCCGAGCCGATGGTGGCGCAACCGGCACCTGCAAACCATCTGGCCATTGATGACCAAACCCAGTCGCGGCCCCGGGCTGACCCGCCAGCGCCTGGAGCTGGACGACGGCGATTTTCTCGATCTCGACTGGCTGCACGCCCCCCGGGATAACGCCCCCATTCTGCTGATCCTGCACGGTCTGGAGGGCAGTGCCGATTCCCACTATGTCCGCCGTCTTCTGCTGGCCTGTGAGGCGCACCAACACAGCGCTGTGGTAATGCACCAACGCTCCTGCTCCGGCGAGATGAACCGCCTGGCCCGCAGTTATCACAGCGGGGAAACCGCCGATCTCGGCGCGGTACTGACCCAACTCAGCGCGGCCTACCCTCACCACCCGATCCACGCGGTGGGCTACTCGCTGGGCGGCAACGTGCTGACCAAGTACCTGGGTGAACAGGGGACAAACAGTGCCATCGCACGGGCGGCGGTGGTCTCCGCGCCCCTCGATCTGGCCCTCTGCGCCCGGGCCATGGAGCGCGGTTTTTCCCAGGTCTACCAAAATCATCTGGTCAAACGGCTGAAGCAGAAAACCGCCACCAAGCTGGCGACGCTGGGACAACAGCCCCTGCCGCTGGACCCGGCCACCCTCGACCGCCTCACCACCTTTTACCATTTCGACGACGCGGTAACGGCACCGCTTCACGGCTTTGCCGGTGCCGACGATTACTATCGCCGGGCCAGCGGCAACGGCTTTCTCCACAACATCACCGTCCCCACATTGCTGCTGCACGCGCTGGAC